>NZ_BAABWX010000017.1 GCF_040364665.1 Cognatishimia sp. WU-CL00825 | reverse complement strand
TGCCCACGTTGAGTATGAAACCGACGCGCGCCACTATGCGCATGTTGACTGCCCAGGTCACGCGGACTACGTGAAAAACATGATCACCGGTGCGGCGCAAATGGACGGCGCGATCCTGGTTGTGAACGCCGCTGACGGCCCCATGCCACAGACCCGCGAGCACATCCTGCTCGGCCGTCAGGTTGGCATCCCGGCCATGGTTGTTTTCATGAACAAAGTGGACCAAGTCGACGACGAAGAGCTGCTTGAGCTGGTTGAAATGGAAATCCGCGAGCTGCTGTCTGACTATGATTACCCAGGCGACGATATTCCGATCATCGCGGGTTCTGCGCTGGCCGCTTTGGAAGACCGTGACGACAACATCGGCAAAGAGAAAATCGCCGAGTTGATGGCCGCAGTTGACGAGTATATCCCACAGCCA
>NZ_BAABWX010000016.1 GCF_040364665.1 Cognatishimia sp. WU-CL00825 | reverse complement strand
GGTAATCCCCCCATTTTTGACGGGGTCCAAAAGTAGAATCTATGCTGCTTTCAGTTTCTGGATTGGTGTCATACCTCCAATGCCCATGTTTGGGCCTTCATGGTTGTATGTCCAGAGCCAGCGGGTTGCATGATCCTGGGCGTCTTCGATGGATTCAAAGTGATACCGACCCAGCCATTCCGTCCTGACAGTGCGGTTGTAGCGCTCGACGTAGGCGTTCAGCTGCGGCTTACCGGGCTGAATGTACATCAACGCGATCCCGGCCTTCTCAGCCCAGGTCTGCAACGTACCACTGATATATTCGGGCCGTTGTCTACACGAATGGCCAGTGGCTTTCCCCGCCAACTGATGACCTGGCTCAATGCCCTGACAACCCGTTCTGAGGGCAGTGAGAAGTCCACCTCAATGGCAAGCCCCTCACGGTTGAAGTCATCCAAAATATTCAGGGTGCGGAAAGAACGGCCATCCACCAGCTGATCTGCCACGAAGTCCATGGACCAGACCTCAGTTGGGTGCTTTCGGCACAGCCAGCGGTTCCGGCTTGTCCCGTTGCAGGCGTTTGCGTGGCTTGATCCGCATGTTCAGCTCCAGCTCGCGATAGATGCGGTAAACCCGCTTGTGGTTCCAGCCAAAGCCTTTGACGTTGCGCAGATGCAGAAAGCGCAGGCCAAAGCCCCACGCCTTCTTTCGATCCGTCAACGTCACCAGCCAGTCGGCGATCAGCTCATCCTCGTCGCTCAGCTTCGGCTGATACCGAAAGCAGGTCTCACTGATGCTGAACGTCCGGCACGCAAACCGGATGCTGGCAGATTTGTATCGCACGGCCCATTGGGCCATCTCCTTGCGCTGAGACGGCCTTACCACTTTTTTCCCAAGGCCTCCTTCAGCAAATCGTTCTGCATGCTTTTCTCGGCAGACATCTTCTTCAGACGCTTATTCTCTTCATCGAGCGCCTTCATCCGCGAGATCAACGACGCATCCATCCCGCCGTACTTCGCTCGTCATTTGTAAAAGCTGGCCGAACTCATTCCATGCTCACGGCACAGATCAGCAACAGGCACACCGTTCTCCGCCTGCTTCAAAATGCTCATGATCTGCGCGTCGCTGTACTTTGATTTCTTCATCAGAATCTCCTCGTTCATTGTTGAGAAAACTCTACTTCTAAACACCCCTAATTTCCGGGCGGATTACC
>NZ_BAABWX010000015.1 GCF_040364665.1 Cognatishimia sp. WU-CL00825 | reverse complement strand
TACGCCCATGAAGGTCCTCGTACCTGTAAAGCGCGTGATTGACTATAACGTTAAGGTTCGTGTGAAAGCGGACGGCAGCGGAGTTGATCTCGCCAATGTTAAGATGTCGATGAACCCGTTTGACGAGATTGCTGTGGAAGAGGCGATCCGGTTGAAAGAAGCTGGCAAGGCCGACGAGGTGATTGCGGTTTCCATCGGTGTGAAGCAAGCCCAGGAAACCCTGCGCACCGCCCTTGCGATGGGCGCGGATCGGGCGATTTTGGTTGTGGCCGCTGACGATGTGCATCAGGACATCGAGCCCTTGGCGGTTGCCAAGATTTTGGCGAAAGTTGTTGAAGAAGAGCAGCCTGGCGTGGTGCTTGCGGGCAAGCAGGCGATTGACAACGACATGAACGCCACCGGTCAGATGCTATCGGCCTTGCTGGGCTGGTCTCAGGCGACCTTTGCCTCCGAGCTGGACATCGAAGGCGACAGCGCCAAAGTCACCCGCGAAGTGGACGGCGGTTTGCAGACCATCTCTGTGAAGATGCCGGCCATTGTCACCGTGGATCTGCGGTTGAACGAGCCGCGTTATGCAAGCCTGCCCAACATCATGAAAGCCAAGCGCAAGCCGCTGGATGAAAAGACCGCCGCGGATTACGGCGTTGATGTCACGCCGCGTTTGCAGGTTGTGAAAACCCAAGAGCCGGCCACCCGGTCGGCGGGTGTCATCGTTGGTTCGGTCGACGAGCTGGTTGAGAAACTCAAAGATGCAGGAGCTGTGTAATGGCTGTCCTTCTTTTAGCTGAAGTCACCGCAGGCGAGCTTGCGATGGACGCGACAGCCAAGGCTGTCACCGCCTCAAAAGCCCTGGGCGATGTCACTGTTCTGGCCGCGGGCGCATCCGCGGCTGCAGCCGGTGAAGCGGCGGCAAAAATCGACGGTGTGGCCAAGGTTTTGGTTGCCGAAGACGCCTCTTTGGGTCACCGTTTGGCGGAACCAACGGCGGCGCTTATTGCCTCTTTGGCCGGTGATTTTGAGCACATCGTTGCCCCGGCAACCACCGATGCGAAAAACATCCTGCCCCGCGTGGCGGCCCTGTTGGACGTGATGGTGATTTCGGATGTGACCGCGGTTGTTGACGGCGACACTTTCGAGCGTCCGATCTATGCGGGCAACGCGATGCAGACCGTGAAATCCTCGGATGGCAAGAAAGTCATCACCTTCCGGACTTCAACATTTGAAGCGGCTGGCGAAGGCGGTTCGGCCTCTGTGGACAGCATTGGCGCGGTTGAAGATCCCGCCCTGTCAGCCTGGGTCGAAGACAAGGTTGCGGAGTCTGATCGCCCCGAGTTGACCTCTGCGGGCGTGGTTGTGTCCGGTGGACGCGGCGTTGGCTCTGAAGAGGACTTTGCGCTGATCGAAAAGCTGGCGGATGTTTTGGGGGCCGCAGTTGGGGCCTCGCGCGCCGCCGTGGATTCCGGCTATGCGCCCAACGACTGGCAAGTGGGTCAGACCGGCAAGGTTGTCGCCCCGGATCTGTATGTGGCCGTGGGCATCTCTGGCGCGATCCAGCATCTGGCCGGCATGAAAGACTCCAAAGTCATCGTGGCGATCAACAAAGACGAAGAAGCGCCGATCTTTCAGGTCGCAGACTTTGGCTTGGTCGCTGACCTGTTTGACGCCGTGCCTGCGCTGACCGAGAAACTGGCCTAAACGAATCGTACGTTTCAAGGCCTGAAACGTACAATTTGTACAATTAACAGACCATTAAAGACCCGTGTCATAGCGGGTCTTTTTACGTCTTGGACAGCAGCCCGCGCAGCG
>NZ_BAABWX010000014.1 GCF_040364665.1 Cognatishimia sp. WU-CL00825 | reverse complement strand
ATCGTATTAGAGAGAATGTGTCTTTAGTCGTTTATTAGGTTTGGCGATGCCCTACTCTCCCACAGCTTAAGCTGCAGTACCATCGGCGCAACGGTGCTTAACGGCCGGGTTCGGGATGGGACCGGGTGTTTCACTCGCGCTATGATCACCAAACCGAATAAACGGCTAAAGACGTTGATATTGGCTTAGCCAATTCAACGAGTGCGCGGCAAGGAATTGCGAAGCAACTCCTGTGCGCACCCGATTGGTGTTGTTGTCCAAGTCAGCGGTATGCTGTGTATTGTTATTGTGTATGACTTATTTGGTCCCAGGTAATGGACATTGATATGTGCTATCGCTTTGCTGCTTGAGCACTGTATCTGTCTATTACTGGATCAAATCAAGCCTATCGAGCCATTAGTACCAGTCAACTGAATGCGTTACCGCACTTACATCTCTGGCCTATCGACGAGGTGGTCTACCTCGGCTCTCAGGGATACCTTGTTTTGAGGGGGGCTTCCCGCTTAGATGCCTTCAGCGGTTATCCTGTCCGATCATAGCTACCCAGCACTGCTCCTGGCGGAACAACTGGTACACCAGTGGATCGTTCACCCCGGTCCTCTCGTACTAGGGGCAACTCCTCTCAAGTATCCTACACCCACGGCAGATAGGGACCGAACTGTCTCACGACGTTCTAAACCCAGCTCACGTACCTCTTTAAACGGCGAACAGCCGTACCCTTGGGACCTGCTCCAGCCCCAGGATGAGATGAGCCGACATCGAGGTGCCAAACACTGCCGTCGATATGGACTCTTGGGCAGTATCAGCCTGTTATCCCCGGCGTACCTTTTATCCGTTGAGCGATGGCCCTTCCACTCGGGACCACCGGATCACTATGGCCGTCTTTCGACTCTGCTCGACTTGTCAGTCTCGCAGTCAGGCTGGCTTCTGCCATTGCACTCAACGAGCGATTTCCGACCGCTCTGAGCCAACCTTCGCGCGCCTCCGTTACGCTTTAGGAGGCGACCGCCCCAGTCAAACTACCCGCCACACAGGGTCCCGGACCCAGATAATGGGCCGCGGTTAGACATCAAGCAATGCAAGGGTGGTATCTCAAGGGAGGCTCCACCAAAACTGGCGTTTTGGTTTCAATGCCCACCACCTATCCTGCACATGCATGGCCTGATGCCAGTGTGAAGCTGTAGTAAAGGTGCACGGGGTCTTTCCGTCTAACCGCGGGAAGCCTGCATCTTGACAGGCAATTCAATTTCGCTGAGTCTATGTTGGAGACAGCGGGGAAGTCGTTACGCCATTCGTGCAGGTCGGAACTTACCCGACAAGGAATTTCGCTACCTTAGGACCGTTATAGTTACGGCCGCCGTTTACCTGGGCTTCAATTCGGAGCTCTCACTCCTCCTTTTAACCTTCAGGCACCGGGCAGGCGTCAGACCCTATACGTCGTCTTGCGACTTCGCAGAGCCCTGTGTTTTTAGTAAACAGTCGCCACCCCCTGGTTTGTGCCCCCAGTCAATACTTGCGTAGAAACTGGGCCTCCTTCTCGCGAACTTACGGAGGTATTTTGCCGAGTTCCTTCAACATAGTTCTCTCAAGCGCCTTGGTATTCTCTACCAGTCCACCTGTGTCGGTTTAGGGTACGATCTAGCGATGGAGCTATTTCCAGGAACCTCTAAGCAGCCCATTCAATCCGATAAGGATGAACTACCCTCGAGATCCGTCACTTCCATCTGGCCCAGGAATATTAACCTGGTTCCCATCGACTACGCCTTTCGGCCTCGCCTTAGGGGTCGGCTTACCCTGCTCAGATTAGCTTTAAGCAGGAACCCTTGGACTTTCGGCGAGAGTGTCTCTCACACTCTTTGTCGCTACTCATGTCATCATTCTCACTAGTGATCTCTCCACCGGATGGCTCACGCCCCAGCTTCATCGAAAGCTCCGTGTCTCCAGTATTTGCGCTACCGCCTATTCGGCTACTTGAGCGCCTGAGCACCCAAGACCAAACGGTCCGCTTAAACAAAAGAGACATGGAACTATGTCACACTACGCTCTGCTACCATGCACTATGTGCATCCTAGACTTCGGCTCATGGCTTGAGCCCCGTTACATCTTCGCCGCAGGACAACTTATTTAGACCAGTGAGCTGTTACGCTATCTTTAAAGGATGGCTGCTTCTAAGCCAACCTCCTGGTTGTTTTGGTCGTCCCACCTGCTTTCCCACTTAGCCATGAATTAGGGGCCTTAGTCGTAGGTCAGGGTTGTTTCCCTCTCCACTACGGACGTTAGCATCCGCAGTGTGTCTGCCATCTAGTACTCCCGGGTATTCGGAGTTTGGTTAGGATCAGTAAGCCGGTAAGGCCCCATTACCCATCCAGTGCTCTACCCCCCGGGGTATTCGGATGACGCTCTACCTAAATAGATTTCGCAGAGAACCAGCTATCTCCGAGTTTGATTGGCCTTTCACCCCTAGGCACAACTCATCCCGATCTTTTTCAACAGATGTGGGTTCGGCCCTCCAGTTAGTGTTACCTAACCTTCAGCCTGGTCATGCCTAGATCACTCGGTTTCGGGTCTAATGCATCTAACTCAGTCGCCCTATTAAGACTCGCTTTCGCTGCGCCTACACCTAACGGCTTAAGCTTGCTAGATACACTAAGTCGATGACCCATTATACAAAAGGTACGCTGTCAGGGCGTAAAGCCCCTCCAACTGATTGTAGGCGTTCGGTTTCAGGTACTGTTTCACTCCCCTTGTCGGGGTGCTTTTCACCTTTCCCTCACGGTACTGGTTCGCTATCGGTCAGTAAGGAGTACTTAGCCTTCGAAGGTGGTCCTCCGATCTTCAGACAGAATTTCACGTGTTCCGCCCTACTTAATACATCCCATCGAGCTTCTTATACGGGGCTATCACCCGCTATGGCCATGCTTCCCAACATGTTCTAATCACTCTCAAGGCTTGGCTGGTCCCCGTTCGCTCGCCGCTACTAGGGGAGTATCAATTGATTTCCTTTCCTCCGGGTACTTAGATGTTTCAGTTCCCCGGGTTTGCTCTTAAAGACCTATGTATTCAGTCTAAAAGTACCTGGTTCAGCAAGATATAAGCAGCACCGAAGTGCTATTATATCAAACTGTCAGGTGGGTTCCCCCATTCAGAAATTCATGGATCAAAGCTTATTCTCAGCTCCCCATGACTTATCGCAGAGTATCACGTCTTTCATCGCCTCTTACTGCCAAGGCATCCACCAAACGCCCTTTTCGCGCTTGATTTGATCCAGAAATAGAAAGACATATTGATGTCCTAACGCTGCGCTACTTGAGGACTGATTTCTCAGACCCAACTAAGGCTGTGTTAAAACGATATATCAATCGGGGTCCCGAAGCTGGCAAGCACAGGACCGTCTATTCCAAACCAAAAGTCATACATAATTTTCCCGCTCTTTATCTTGGAACCCGCACTTCCCAATGTCGGTAGGGACCCGCGCGGAAGATAAAGAACAATCGAACGCTCCGTGCGGAACGTTCTCCGTAGATCTGCTTGTCAGCAAATATACGTTGGTTAGTGTACTTGACTTGGACAACTCTGTTTCATTTCAGCAGGCAGACGCAAACTAGATCGAGGAAACAATCTTGGAATACGCTCGCTTCACACATCCTTCCACCCTTGCGGATTACTAAGATATCTTCAGCACCTTACTGAGATCATCCTCTTACTTGAGGCGATCAAACAGTGTTGTTTGTTATTCTAAGATTACTCTTAAAATAACTATATTCTCTCTAAACGATGTCAAAATCGTCCGATTGGACGGCTAAACATTCGTGAATGCTTAGCGATCTAATCGACGCTTTTGATATTTGATGACACATGAATTAGGCGGAATTTGGTGGAGCCTAGGAGGATCGAACTCCTGACCTCCTGAATGCAAATCAGGCGCTCTCCCATCTGAGCTAAGGCCCCAAAATATTCCGAAGAATGATGGTGGGTCGAGGAGGACTTGAACCTCCGACCTCACGCTTATCAGGCGTGCGCTCTAACCACCTGAGCTACCGACCCAAGTGAATTGCCAAGGCAATTCAACATCGCGCTGCCAGGCGTTTTGCAACGCAAAATGCTGAGAAGCGCTGCACGGGAACCGGTAGGCCCACGTGTTATTCTGAAGAGATATGAGGACGGCCCGGCCGTGAGTTTGATCAACTTTGTTTGTTGATCTTATGCTAAGTGTATCACGACTTTTTATGCGCTACCGCTGCGCTACTTGAGCGCGTTGGTAACTCATAAATCGTAGCTAGATACATCCTTAGAAAGGAGGTGATCCAGCCGCAGGTTCCCCTACGGCTACCTTGTTACGACTTCACCCCAGTCGCTGATCCTACCGTGGTCCGCTGCCTCTCCGAAGAGTTAGCGCACGGCCGTCGGGTAGAACCAACTCCCATGGTGTGACGGGCGGTGTGTACAAGGCCCGGGAACGTATTCACCGCGTCATGCTGTTACGCGATTACTAGCGATTCCGACTTCATGGGGTCGAGTTGCAGACCCCAATCCGAACTGAGACAGTTTTTAGGGATTAACCCATTGTCACTGCCATTGTAGCACGTGTGTAGCCCAACCCGTAAGGGCCATGAGGACTTGACGTCATCCACACCTTCCTCCCGCTTATCACGGGCAGTTTCCCTAGAGTGCCCAGCCGAACTGCTGGCAACTAAGGATGTGGGTTGCGCTCGTTGCCGGACTTAACCGAACATCTCACGACACGAGCTGACGACAGCCATGCAGCACCTGTCACTGCGTCCCCGAAGGGAACGTACCATCTCTGGTAGTGGCACAGGATGTCAAGGGTTGGTAAGGTTCTGCGCGTTGCTTCGAATTAAACCACATGCTCCACCGCTTGTGCGGGCCCCCGTCAATTCCTTTGAGTTTTAATCTTGCGACCGTACTCCCCAGGCGGAATGCTTAATCCGTTAGGTGTGTCACCGAATAGCATGCTACCCGACGACTGGCATTCATCGTTTACGGTGTGGACTACCAGGGTATCTAATCCTGTTTGCTCCCCACACTTTCGTACCTCAGCGTCAGTATCGAGCCAGTGAGCCGCCTTCGCCACTGGTGTTCCTCCGAATATCTACGAATTTCACCTCTACACTCGGAATTCCACTCACCTCTCTCGAACTCAAGACTAGCAGTTTTAGAGGCAGTTCCGAGGTTGAGCCTCGGGATTTCACCCCTAACTTACTAATCCGCCTACGTACGCTTTACGCCCAGTAATTCCGAACAACGCTAACCCCCTCCGTATTACCGCGGCTGCTGGCACGGAGTTAGCCGGGGTTTCTTTACCAGATACTGTCATTATCATCTCTGGCGAAAGAGCTTTACGACCCTAAGGCCTTCATCACTCACGCGGCATGGCTAGATCAGGCTTGCGCCCATTGTCTAAGATTCCCCACTGCTGCCTCCCGTAGGAGTCTGGGCCGTGTCTCAGTCCCAGTGTTGCTGATCATCCTCTAAAACCAGCTATAGATCGTAGACTTGGTAGGCCATTACCCCACCAACTATCTAATCTAACGCGGGCCGATCCTTCTCCGATAAATCTTTCCCCCTAAGGGCGTATAAGGTATTACTCTCAGTTTCCCGAGGCTATTCCTTAGAGAAGGGTACGTTCCCACGCGTTACTAACCCGTCCGCCGCTCGGTCCCGAAGGACTGCGCTCGACTTGCATGTGTTAGGCCTGCCGCCAGCGTTCGTTCTGAGCCAGGATCAAACTCTCAAGTTGAAAAGCACTTACATGCTTATCCTTGACGTCGAACCTCTGCACATCACTGATGTTATAAAACATCAATCCTACATCCTGGCTAGGATGTAAGAATAAACTGTTTGTTGTGCTTAAGTTAACAAAGTTAACAAAAAGCCGTCCAAACAGTGAAGCTGTTAATCTTATCATCGAGCCGAAGCTCTAAAGACCAGATATGCAAACATTCGTCGTCGAAAACGACCAAACCGCCCACATATCTCTTCAGTGTCATCACAATGTCAAAAAACGCGGATCCCGTAAGACCCAGAGACAAAAATCAACAAGTAGCGCCAATCTTACCGGCGCAACCCGCATCCTAGTACCTCAAAATTCTCTCTCAAACACTCTCCAGAGCACCGCTCCGTTTCCCGTCTGACCCGCCGTTGTGCGCCTCAGCGCCGCCGGTAAGGGGGGTTCTAAGGTTACTAACGCACAGCCGCAAGACCTTTTT
>NZ_BAABWX010000013.1 GCF_040364665.1 Cognatishimia sp. WU-CL00825 | reverse complement strand
GTTGCTGCGCGGCGTTGACCGTGACGGCGTAGAGCGCGGTCAGGTTCTGTGTAAGCCAGGTTCCGTGAACCCACACACCAAGTTCGAAGCAGAAGCCTATATTCTGACCAAGGACGAGGGTGGCCGTCACACGCCATTCTTCGCCAACTACCGTCCACAGTTCTACTTCCGTACAACTGACGTGACCGGCACTGTTGTTCTGCCAGAAGGCACAGAAATGGTTATGCCTGGTGACAACCTGAAATTTGACGTTGAGCTGATCGCGCCTATCGCGATGGAGCAAGGCCTGCGCTTCGCGATCCGCGAAGGTGGCCGCACCGTTGGTTCCGGCGTTGTGTCCAAGATCACTGAGTAAGGACGAACATCCGCAAGGATTTCGGCCACGGCGATAGGTGAATTGCAAAGCAAATCACCGTAAGCCACCCAGTGAAAAAATATAAAGGGCCGCTCAAACGAGCGGCCCTTTTTGCGTGTCAAATTGCGGCTGCAGCCGCGGGATCAATCTTGATGCTGCATTGCAGACATGAAGGCCCGTAAGAACGGCAGGTCATGCAGGCTAGCAACGGCGCGCAGCGCGTCAATTGCGTTGGTCATAGGCACATAGTCAGACCAATTCTCAATCACCCAATTTGTGCCCACGCTCCAGATGATCATTTCGTTGATCAGATCCGCGTCGATGCCCGCTGCGAGACCCAGGGATCTGGCTTCTTGCAACAGTCTTTGGTTGCTGAGCGCAATGAAATGGACGAGGGTCTCTGTCAGCTCTTGCTGTTCAGCGGTCGGGCAGAATTCTGCTGCCTGATAGGATGCGGGCCAGTTGGGGCAAAGCCGCCCCAAATCATCGACCGTCATGGGTTGGTTATGCTGATAGTCGGGATTTATGCCGTATTTAGAAGCGGCTTCAAAGCCGACGACGCGCAAACTTAGGTCATTGGCTGCCTCGGTCAGCTTGGCGACGCTGAGGTGGTTCTGACGTGGATCATAGTGGTTTCCAGCAAGGGTATACCGCTGGCTCACCAATGCACCAAGCGGCAGATCCACTTGCAATTCTTTTGCGAGCTTTACCGTCAAATTCAGATCTTTGATGCCGATTTCCAATGCGCAGGAACTGTCGTAGCTGCCGTCAAAAATAAAGGGCATGAATTGTGCAAGCACGATGGAATTGGCGCTGGATTGTTCCAGTTGGTTCCAGACCCACAGTGTTGGGATGCCTGCTTTTGATGCAATCGCCAAGCAATCTGTGGTGACAAGAACCGCGGCGTAAAACAGGTGATTGGTCAAAAGCTTGGTCGCTTGGGCCGTGCCAATTTCACCTGTAAAAAACGAAATTTTTGCAATTACCGCAAGCACATCCTGTACTTTGTCATAGCCAATTTTATCGCCTGCACAGAACAGGCTCGAATTGCCATAATCAACGCCCATATGTGATAGGTTGCTGACCGGTCCTTCAAGGCAGTGGACACCCTTTGCCTTGGCCTGCGACGCGATCTCCATTGTGCCATGATAGTCGGTGGTAGACATATTCAGCCAAACAGCGCCTTTGGGCAGGGTTTCCAGCGCACCCTTTTCTGCCAGCATACACTCGGTGACATGGCTGGGGAGCGCAAGGCAGGTGACAAGCAAGTCGCAATGCGCGGCTGCGATTGCAGGCGTCGCTGCCCACGTCCCCCCTGCGCTTACAATAGAGTCCGTTGCTGATTGAAACTTGTCATAGACCTGAACTTTGTGCCCTGCCTTAAGCAGCGCCTGCATGACCGGACGACCAATGCGGCCAGATCCAATGAAGCCAATAGTTTGCGAATGCGCCATGAGATTGTCCTATGGTGATGTGTTTTGCCCTTGTCGGCCTGCAGGTCACCTGCAAGTCGACACTGTCACTTCACTATGACCGCCAAAAAACTTTGATCTTGCACCAGAACGACAAACTGAGGACCTAAAATGGCTTATTGTGGTGCTCTAGGCCGCAGGTCCTGCGCGGTTGGATGCATGGCGTTTGGTGTGGCATTGTTTGCGGACGTGCTCTGAGTGTTATCTATGAGACGAAAGTCGAATTTACTTTCGTTGCTTTAGCCGATGGCCAACCTGAACAATTGCGTCCAAGGCGGGCAGAAGTTCTGTCCCAAGTGACGTCAGTTCATATTCTGTGGACGGTGGAGAAGTTCGACGCACGTGGCGCAGCAGAACACCCTTTGCCTCAAGCTCTGACAACCGAGCTGAGAGGACTTTGGCGGAGATCGGAGGAATATCAACTCTCAATTCGCTGAAGCGGCGCGGCCCTGCGCGCAAAGACCAGATCACATTTGGGGCCCAAGCGCCGGATATAACCGCCATACACTCTGTCAGCATGCAGGGTTCTGGCGGTTCTGGGCTTTGATTTTTTGTCATTTTTAACGGCATATTGGGTAACTAGGTTTCTCTGAAGTAACGCATTTTATAGGTAACTAATGGAAACTAGATTGTAAATGGAAACTCAAGGGGTCACTTGAGATTTGTGAAACTTACAAAATAGGACACCAGCAAATGAAGTTGTATTACAAACCCGGCGCTTGTTCTTTGGCGAGCCATATTGTGCTGCAAGAGATTGGCAACCGCTTTGAGATCGAAAAGGTCGATACTGACACTGGCTTGACCGAGACTGGGGCTGACTATTTGCAAGTCAACGCCAAGGGCTATGTGCCTGCGCTGGATCTTGATGGGGCGGGTGTTTTGACCGAGGGGCCAGCGATTTTGCAGTTTCTTGCAGATTCCGCGCCCCAAGCACAACTTGCACCCCCGATCGGAACCGTGGAGCGGGCCAAAATGTTAGAGCAATTGACGTTTGTCTCAAGTGAATTGCACAAGGCATTTTCGCCGCTGTTTAGCGCGCAAGCCTCTGAAACAGACCAAGAGCGTGCGAAGGAACAGGTTGCGGTCAAGTTTACCCAGGTTGAAGCGGTCTTGGCAGATGCGCGCGAAACTTTGGTGCCAGGCCACTTTGGCATTGCTGACATCTATCTGTTTGTGGTTGCCAATTGGGCCAATTTCAAAGGTATCGCCTTGAGCGACTGGCCTTATTTACAGGCCTTTTTGGCACGTGTCTCCAAGCGGGCAAGCGTTGAACGTGCGATGAAGGCAGAAGGGTTGTTGGCATGAGCCCGGATTCGTTTGCTGCGATCACTGCACAGATCGAAACTTATTTTGACGCGCTTTATCATGCCGATAGTACAAGGCTGCGTGCGATTTTTCACCCCAACTTGGCCTATGTTTGTGCAACCACTGGCGACGAAATGGCATTGGATTTGGAAACCTATCTGGCCCGCGTCGACAAGCGCGTTCCACCGGCAGAAACCGGAGATGCAAGGGACGATCGTATTTTAGAGATTTCGGTGGGCGCAAATATTGCCCAAGTCAAAGCATCCATGACGCTGATGCAGCGCGATTACCTCGACTATTTGACCTTTGTAAAACACGACGGCCGATGGTGCATCGTTGCAAAGGTATTTGAATATGTTCCAAGAAAGGACTGAAGATGCCCTATGTAAACATAAAGGTCACAAAAGAAGGTGGCCCAGACGGCAACGGACCTAGTGCAAACCAACAAGCGGCTTTGATTGCGGGTGTCAGTGCTTTGCTGCAAGATGTGTTGGGCAAAGACCCCAGTAGCACTTTTGTTGTAATTGATCAGATTCCAGTGGAAAGCTGGGGTATTGGAGGTTTGCCTGTATTGGACTATCGACAGCAAGCCCAAAGCTGATCGCAAAATCTATTGCTTCTGGGGCGGTTTCCTGCCCCGGAACGGCAATCAAAGTTTGTTTCTACGCGCTTACTTGACCTTCTTGGCTTCTTTTTCCTCTTTGGTCAGCTTGTTGTTCCAGGTGTTTTTGCTGATGCCCATGTCATACGGCATCGGTTTTGTCTTACCAACCTTCACACTGCCGCCCTTTTCCAGGAATTCTTTGATCAGGGCCTCGTCGGTGGTTTCTTTGGGTACATGTTTCATCAAGCTGTCTTCCCGCTTTGCGCTGGTCTGCCCATCTGGACAGCATAGATTCATCTTAGCGTGATCCGGTGAATTGAAAATCAGTTTCTGGATTTGGGGAGAGAATTGGACCGCTTTACGTGGGCCCACGTAGATTTGACGCAACTTTTACCTGCATTTGCTGGTTTTCTTGGGTGATTGCGTTTTAGAGGCTTGCTAAGTGGCTCAGGTCGTTTATCCGGGGCAGGACAAATTTTACAGGCAGGCACATGGCAGAACTTCATCACTCGGAACCGGCAGAGGTTGGCCAAACAAATGCGCGCGATTGGGTCAAAGTTCTGGCGCAGTATCGTGAGCCCAATCACCTGCGCAGTGTTTTTGAGCTTGTGGTGAGCCTCGTGCCTTTTGTAGCGCTTTGGGCCTTGGCCTGGTGGGCCCTGTCTTTCAGCTATGTGCTGGCCTTTGCGTTATCTGCATTTAATGCTTTGTTTTTGTTGCGACTTTTTGCCATTCAACATGATTGTGGGCACGGGGCACTATTCAAAAATCGCCATGTCAGCGATTGGATCGGGCGCGCCATCGGCGTTTTGACCCTGACGCCATATGATGTGTGGCGCCGCACCCATGCGGTGCACCATGGTGCCTCAGGGAACCTCAGCAAGCGTGGCATGGGCGACATTCACACCAAGACTGTGTCCGAATATCAGGCGCTGAGTGCTTGGGGGAAGCTGAATTATCGCCTGTATCGCAACCCGATTGTCTTATTTGGATTTGGACCTAGCTATCTGTTTTTGCTGCAACAACGCCTGCCGTTTGGCCTGATGAGCCAAGCCAAATACTGGGTCAGCGCTATGGGCACAAATGTTGTCATTTTGGTAGCGCTTTTAGTCGTCTGGTATTTTGGCGGATTTGCACCCTTGCTGTTGATTTTCTTGCCAACCACGTTGATCGCAGCCACCGCGGGCATGTGGTTGTTCTATGTGCAGCACCAATTTGAATACACAAGCTGGGACGAAGACGAGGACTGGCAGCTGCATGACGCGGCTCTGCATGGCAGCTCGTACTACGTTTTGCCAAGTGTTTTGCAGTGGTTCACTGCCAATATTGGCATTCACCATGTGCACCATGTCTATAGTCGTATCCCATTTTATCGTCTGACCGAAGTGTTGCGCGACCAAAAAGAACTGACCCAGATCAACCGCATGACCATTGGCGAAAGCTTTGCCAGTGCCAAGTTGCACCTGTGGGATGAAAAGGGTGGCAGGTTGCTTTCCTTTGCGCAAAGCAACGCGATCTATGGCTGATCACTAGCTAAGAACCCCAACCAATTTGGCCCCGTTGGTGCCGATTAGAAAATGTAAAACGCACCATTTTGGTGCGTTTTTTTGATTTAAAACCCCGCAAATCAAACTGTTACAAATCTGTTTGAAAAGAGGATTGTGATTGTTACATTTCAATGTTTGAATGACTGATCAAAAAATAGTTCGGGGTATTAACATGACACAACATCTCTCTCGTCGCGGGTTTTTGGGTGCAACCGCGGGGGCCAGCTTTATCGCTTTGCATCCGTTTTCTGCACATGCTTCAGCGGCCCAGGCACATTTGCGGATTATGGAAACGACCGATTTGCACGTGCATGTTTTCCCCTATGACTATTATGCCGACAAAGGCCGGGACACCGTAGGTCTCGCCCGCACCGCAGCGATTGTGAAAGACATCCGCGCCGAGGCAACAAATTCGCTGTTGGTGGACAATGGGGATTTCTTACAAGGCAACCCCATGGGTGATTACATCGCCTATGAGCGCGGCATGAAAGAGGGGGATATGCACCCGGTGATTGCGGCGATGAATGCGGTGGGTTTTGAAGCATCGACTTTGGGCAACCACGAATTCAACTATGGTCTGGATTTCTTGATGAAATCATTGGCGGGTGCAGATTTCCCTGTGATCTCGGCGAATGTTGTCAAAGAAATGGGATCAGACCCCACCAAAGACACCACGCTGATCAAGCCCTATGTGATCGTCGAAAAAGAGATCATGGACGGTGCCGGCGCTAAGCATAAAATCAAGGTCGGCATGATCGGATTTGTGCCGCCACAAATCATGAACTGGGATCGTCGCCATCTGGAAGGCAAGGTGCAGGCACGCGATATTTTGCAAACCGCCAAAGCCTATGTGCCGATGATGAAAGAAGAGGGCGCAGATATCATCATCGCGCTGTCGCATTCTGGTATTGGTGGTGCCGAAGCTGTGGATGGCATGGAAAATGCCTCCGTGCCTCTGGCGCGTATTCCGGGCATCGATGCAATTGTCACCGGGCACCATCACCGGGTCTTCCCCTCTAAAGACTATGCCGACGTGGCGGGCGTTGATGTGGCCAAAGGCACCATCGAAGGCGTCCCTGCTGCGATGGGTGGCTTCTGGGGCTCTCACCTTGGGCTGATCGACCTGATGTTAGAGCGTTCCGGCAATGAATGGAAAGTGGTTGGTCACACAGCAGAGGCGCGCCCGATTTCTCAGCGTAACGAAGATCGATCCATCACGGCCTTGGTGGAAAGCGAGCAATACGTGTTGGACTCTGTTCAACAAGAGCATGATGCCACCTTGGCCTATGTGCGCCGCGCCGTTGGCAAGACCGATGCGCCATTGCACAGCTATTTTGCCCTTGTTGCAGATGACCCCTCAGTGCAAATCGTTTCGATTGCGCAAAGCTGGTACATCAAAGAGATGATGAAAGGCACAGAATACGAAGGCCTGCCGATTTTGTCAGCGGCGGCACCGTTCAAAGCGGGCGGTCGTGGTGGTCCAGAATACTACACAGATGTCGCTAAGGGTGATGTTGCCATCAAAAACGTTTCTGATCTGTACCTCTATCCAAACACAGCTCGGGCGGTTTTGGTCACCGGCCAAGAGGTGAAGAATTGGCTGGAACGGTCTGCGGGCATTTTTAACCAAGTGGAAGCAGGCAAGGCAGATCAGGTTTTGTTGAACCCGAATTTCCCGTCCTACAATTTTGACGTCATGGACGGCGTGACTTATGAAATCGATCTGTCGCAACCGTCGATGTTTGATCCTAAAGGCAATCTGACAAACCCAGATGCAAACCGTATTGTAAATTTGATGTACAATGGTCAGCCATTGGATCCGGCGCAAAAGTTTGTCATCGCAACCAACAATTACCGTGCCTCTGGTGGCGGCAAATTCCCGGGTGCGTTGGGTGACACCATCATCTTTGAAGGACCAGATACAAACCGCGACGTGATTGTGCGCTATATCGTAGAACAGGGCACGATCTCTCCAGCGGCCGATGCCAACTGGAAATTCGCACCGCTGCCCGGCACAACAGTTCTGTTTGATACAGGGCCCAAGGCCACAGGTTACGCCGCAGATGTTAAGGGCGTAGAAATTGCACCTGCAGGGTCGGGTCCGGATGGGTTTGCGCGGTTCCGCATCAATCTGTAAGTGCAAAAACCATCGCTTAAAATATGAAAGGCGGCCCAAGGGCCGCCTGTTTCTTTAGAACCCGCGCTGTCTTGGGAGGAGAGAAAGCGCGGGTTACTTAGAGCTCATTATTTCAGGTGCTTAAGCAGGCTGCGG
>NZ_BAABWX010000012.1 GCF_040364665.1 Cognatishimia sp. WU-CL00825 | reverse complement strand
GTCGAGATGGTGATGCCGCGGGCTTTTTCTTCAGGTGCGCCGTCGATTTCGTCATACGCTTTGAAGTCACCATATTGCTTGGTGATCGCTGCTGTCAGCGTGGTTTTACCGTGGTCAACGTGGCCGATTGTGCCGATGTTGCAGTGCGGTTTGGAACGTTCAAACTTTTCCTTAGCCATCTTGAGGCGCCTTCTGAGTTATGGGGGCCTCGGGTTGGCCCAATTGATCTTCGGGCGCGACATATTGTGTTGCGCGGCAAAAATCAAGCGCCTGTTTGACGCAAAGCGCGTGCATTTTCTTGGATAAATGCATATCGGCAACGCCGAAGGACGCCCGAGGGCGTTTTACTCGGAGTCTGTGGGTTTATCCGGCTTTTTCCAGCATTTAGCCAACTGTCTTTCGGTCGGCGTTTCGGTCATGCACACGGCGTTTTTGGCAAGCCAGTCCTCGATTTGGCGCGCGGTGCTTTCAGACAGGGCAGCGATTTGCTCGTCGCGGCTTTTGGTCAGGCCCGACCCCAGAATCGGTGTGCCACCAAATTGCTCAAAGGCAACGATTTGCTTAGGCTCGTCGTGGAACTTGGCACCCACCCGGTCATCCCAGACAGAGACATTGACGATAAACACCGATTTGGGCGTATAGACCAAGGGCACGCCGGGCCGGGCCAACACATAGGCCCCAATGTTCACGCCAATATGCACCAGACGCTCGCCTTCGTATTTGCCAAGGCGCTTGTCCAAAGCGGCTTTGACCGAGGCGGTCAGCTCTTCGGCGGTGGCATTGCGCGAGGTTGGGCCTTTTTGCAGATCTGGTGCGACAACAATATTGTGGCCCAGTACAAAATCACCCAGATCACGTTTTTCTGGCGTTGCCCCCTCTTGGGCACAGCCCGCCAAAGCCAACAACACCCCGCCCAGCGCGATCAAACGTTTCATGCCCAAACCCCTCTATTGGTCCTGCTTGGCATAACGGAACCGGTGCCGTGGTGCAATTCAATGGCGCTTAGGCGGTCATTTTTCGCCAAACCGCTACCAATTTGCCCAACAAGGCTTAAGTTCAGTGACGGAGGTGACTATGTCCCAAAGCCAGAAATTGCCCGCCCATGTGGCGTTGCACAAAGTGCCGCTTGGGCTGTTTGCAAGCTTGAAAGCGGCGCGCAACAACCTGCTGGATATTCTACCTTATATCGCGGTGAAACAGCCGATGGTCTCGGGTAAAACAGGCCTGCGCTGGCATATGGTGATGGAGCCGGGGGCAATCCGGCAGATGCTGCTAGAGAACCTGGACAATTACCCGAAATCTGACGCGACAAAGAACCTGCTGCGCCCGGCGATTGGCGAAAGCATGTTTGTGGCCGAAGGGGCAGAATGGCGCTGGCAAAGGCGGGCAGCAGCGCCGGTGTTTTCCCACCGCAACGTGATGGCACTGGCCCCGGTGATGACCGCCGCGGTCGAGGATTGCTGTGCGCGGATCACAGAGGCAGGGCCGCAGGCGGTGAACCTGATGGACGAAATGGTGCGCACCACCTTTGATGTGATTGCCGATGTGACCTTTTCGGGCGAAGGATCAATGGATGCCCAAAGCGTGCACCAAGCCATTGATGGCTATATCGCCGAGGCGGGCAAAATATCGCTATTGGATATGATTGGGGCCCCTGATTGGATCCCACGTCCGGGGCGCTTGATGTCGGGATCAGCGGTTAAAGATATGCGCAAAGTGGCGAATGAGGCCATCGAGGCACGGCGCGCGCGCGGGCCGCGTGACATTCCCGACCTTCTGGATTTGCTGCTCGAGGGCGTTGATCCGGAAACCAAACGACGCATGAAGACATCCGAACTGCGTGACAATCTGCTGACCTTCATTGTGGCAGGCCACGAGACCACCGCATTGACCCTGTCATGGGCGCTGTATTTATGCGCCTTTGATCCAAAGGTGCAGGCCAAGGCCCGCGCCGAAGCACAGGGGGTTCTGCAAGGCCGTGGGGCCAGTGGTGAAGATGTGGCCAACCTGCCCTATGTGCGCAGTATCATTGACGAGGCGCTGCGCCTGTATCCACCTGCGGGCATTGTCTCGCGCACGGCCCTTGCTGCTGACACGCTTTGTGGGCGCGAGATCAAGCCGGGTGATACGGTGATGATCCCGATCTATGCGCTGCATCGCAACGAATTGTTGTGGGATGATCCTGACGCGTTTAAGCCCGAGCGGTTTGCCGACCGCAAAACCATTGATCGTTATGCCTATCTGCCCTTTGGCGATGGCCCACGCATTTGCATCGGTGCAAGCTTTGCCATCCAAGAGGCAGTGATCATTCTGGCCACCCTGCTCAGCCGATTTGAGTTCACTCCGGTTCAGGGCCGTGAGCCTGAACCTGTGATGATCTTAACTGTGCGCCCCGAAGGCGGTGTTTGGCTCAACGCCAAACCTATCTAGAGCAGATGTTTTTCAGGGCAGCCCAGTCGTCGTCACTCAGCAACGGTTGCGCGACAAAGTCGGTCTGATCAACTTCGGCCTGCCGCGTCTGCGAGGCCGCAATGCGCTCGCTTAGTTTGGGGTGGGTGATGAAATGCGCCAAGGTGCCATCCGCCTCGCCGTGTTTGTCCAGCAAGCGCTGAAACATCGCCCCCAGTGCGCCCGGATCAACTTCGGCGTTTTCCAACATATCCATGCCAAAGACATCCGCATCAATTTCGGCTCTTTGACTGTATTGGGCGTCAATCAGACGCTCGGTTAAAAACAGCACCAAGGCCCCCCCCGCGAAATCGCCAAACAACAAGCCCAACACGCCGATTGAGCCTGCCGAGCGCAGGGCATGACGGGTTGGATCGCGGCTGACCACATGGCCCATTTCATGGGCAAAGACAGCGGCCAGTTCTTCGGGGGTTTCAGCGGCCTCAATCAGACCTTTGAAAAACACGATATGGCCGCCGGGCAGGGCGAAAGCGTTGATCATTTTATGATCCAACACATGTACGGTAATCTGGCTCGTGATGTTTGACTGTTTTTGCAACCGCTCTTGCAACTTGACCAAGGCAGAAAAGCCATCAACGTTGGCGCAGCCCCGAATGGGGACGAGATCGTTGTCGCTGAGGGCGGTGCGAATTTGGCTCAAGGTGGTCTCGCCCAATGCACGTTCGCCATCGGGCGGGATATATTCCGCCAGTTGATCCGCCATCTTGGGCACCAGCACCAGAATAATCAGTGCAACCGAGGCCAAAGCACCAACAGACCACGTCAGAATTTTGCTGCGTTTCACATGGGAATTTCGGCGTCTTAAATTGGGGCAACGTTGCGCAATTCGATGTTCATCTGTGACAAGCCGGGCCACGGGATCGCCAGCCAAGGCCAGCACCAGATTATCGCCCAAAGCCTGATCGGGCACCCGGCGGATGTTTTTTAGCGGCCACAGGATAACCCGCCCCCCCACTTCAATCACCA
The DNA here is from genome assembly GCF_040364665.1 of Cognatishimia sp. WU-CL00825. Taxonomy (NCBI): domain Bacteria; kingdom Pseudomonadati; phylum Pseudomonadota; class Alphaproteobacteria; order Rhodobacterales; family Paracoccaceae; genus Cognatishimia; species Cognatishimia sp. WU-CL00825. The sequence continues at coordinate 8,105 of NZ_BAABWX010000012.1, read as the reverse complement.
GTGCGGCTTGGCTTTCTTCGATGCGCAACCGCGCCGGTTGGGCCGCTGATGTTTCACCATCAAAATAGGTGCCCAAAGCCCCCAAAGCAGCCGGGCGTTCGCCCACGCGGATTGTCATGGTCTCGCTCATATTGCCGCCCCCACATCCAGCGCCTCTGCAAAGCCTTCGGCCTCGCTAAATTCGTCTCGGCCGCGTTGGCGCACCTGTTTCAACCCCTCGGGCGAACGCAATGCAAAGCTTTGCGCATAATGGCGCAACAAAGGAAAGCGAACGAAGGCGTGCACAAAGGTTGTCCAGGTCAGAAATACAAGAAAATATAGTGCGATGTTGATGGCAATCAGCCCTGCCTTTGGCAGGGACTCTAGCGATTGGGCCACTTCGAAAAACTCTTCGCCAAAATTGGCAACAAGAGCGAACAGAATGAGGCCCATTGGGATCAACAGCAAAGTCACAGAAACACAGGCCAGTAGATAACCCCAAAAATAAATGCCTGCGACCTTCCAACGTCTAGGGGCCATATACAGCGTCGCGCCAGCGATTTGTTTTTGCGACGTTAGGTAGGCAAGGCTTTTCACGCGGTAATTCAGCACCGCCCAAATGAACCAAAAGATAAGAAAAGCAATCATCAAGTAGAGTTGAGCAACATCTATGTACAAAGACGTCCAGCGTAACCATGTAACGAAAGCCGCACCAATAAGTATTGGCAACCAGACGGCCAGCCAAGGCCTGAACAAAACGATCCATTTCCCACCTTGCTGCATCACCTCTGCCCCATAATAGGTGCGGTCAGTGATGTATTTTTCCAGGTAAAACGCCTTGCGCGGCCACAACAGGCCAAGCGTGATCAGCGTCAGAAACCAATGCCACATGGCACGGGCCGCAAACCCCCATGCGCCGGGGGCCAGACCAAAGCGCACGCCACGCCAACGGCTTCGGGCCAGCACATAACGCCGGGCGCGGTAGCGGGCATAGAACCACAGGGGAATGACACCGATAAAGCTAAGCACATAGGCCGCCACATTGCCGTTAAACAGCGCAAAGCTGGCAAACATCAAAAGCAGGTTCACGATGCCGACGTAAAACGCCAGAATGACCACGGCGATCAAAAATCCCAGCAGTTTCTCCCAAGGGTCTCCGACATATTCCAGCGGATGCCCCAAAGGTCGCCAGGCCGACCAATACCAGCGGCGCAAGCGGGTTTTCATCCAGAACCGATAAAAGCCCAGCGTCAGAACCGTTAAGATGCCCAGCCGAAACGACATCCAGAACAAGCGCCAGCGGCGACCGACAAAATGCGTCGACGTGTCGTCATATGGATTTGTGTCTACCACCGTGGCGGTTGATGTTCCCGGGTCAGAGACCTTTGCGGTTTCCCATGGAGATTTGACTTGCAAAACATGCCCCCTGCGATGCTGGTTCCCCAGCTCTGACACGAAAGTGGCAGGCAGTGGCAATGGGCTCAATAGAAATGTGGTCTCATGCGCGAAAATTTCCATGGCAAGTTTCCATGGCAAATTTCCGCGGCGCGGTGTCAGCGACATAGGTTCACCAATTGCTGAGCAATCGTGATTGGCCGGCGGGGTCAATACTTTGGATGATACGCCAGTTTTAGCAAGCAAAGGCATCTGATCATGGCGACATTTAACCCCAAACTCTTTCCTGTCTGGCTGGTTGCGGTTTTGGCACTTGGCTTGATAGCCGCCGCGCCTTTGCACGCCCAAACCAAAAATCCGCTGCCCAGCTATGTGACCGATCAATTTGGCACGCCGCCGATGGTGCCAACCGGCAGGCTTTCCAACCCGCTTAGATCTGCGGTGAAAGTGGCTTTTGAGGACAGCATGCAACAGGCCAGTTGGGGGCCTGACCAAAGTGCTGCGCTACGCGAAATCATTGCGGCAAAAGACCCGCGTCTGGTGTGGCTGATCAGTGACCTTTTGCGCTTTACCGCCGGGTCACAATTGACGGCGGTTTTGCTTGATGCGGCGTCACAATTGCTGGAAAAAGACCTGCCACATCGCAATGAATGGGGGGTGGTGACCGATCATTTGATCGCTTGGGACATTCCTGAACCGCCCAATTACCTAAAAAGCAAGCGCGCAATATTCACCAGTATTGTGCCCGGATGGGAAAAGATCTTTGTCAAAGGCGACATCGACTGGCGGCATGTATCCTGGGGCGGCGTGCAGATTGATGACCGGGCCTTTGGCACCACCGACGCGCCCTGTAACTGCATTCCAGCAGCAGATAACCCCGAAGTCAGCAGCGCGTCCGAGGCCACTTGGCTGGCAGATGATGCCATTGTCTTTGGCATCGAAGTCAACGGCGCTTACCGCGCCTATCCCCGCCGCATCATGGAAGTGCGCGAAATGGTCAATGACACCCTGGGTGGGCGCGATCTTGGCATTCCATACTGCACGCTGTGCGGTGCGGCGCAGGCCTATTTCACCGATCAATTGCCCAAGGGCGTCAAACGCCCGGTGCTGCGCACCTCGGGTCTGCTGATCCGCTCCAACAAGGTGATGTATGATGTGGAAACCTATTCCGTGTTTGATACATTCAAAGGCAAGGCTGTCACCGGGCCATTGGCTCGCAAAGGTCTGCAACTGCAACAGGCCACCGTCATCACCACCCAATGGGGCGACTGGAAGCGCGCACATCCCGAAACAACAGTTCTAATCGAAGCCTTGGCTCTGGGCCGGGACTTTGATTTTCGCAATGGGCGCGATGCAGGCGGGCCAATTTTTCCGGTTGGTGATGTCGATCCGCGCCTGCCGGTTCATGAGGACATCATCGGCATCGTAACTGCATCGGGCACGCCGATTGCTTTTCAGCGCAGCAAAGCCCTGATCGCTCTGAAACGCGGCCAAGAGGTAATCTTTGAAAACCTACACCTCGAACTAGACGCCGGTGGCATCAAAATCGTGGATCAAAATGGCGCTGACCAAGGCAGCCACCAGGCCTTTTGGTTTGCCTGGTCGCAATTTCACCCGCAGACCGCGCTTTGGGCCGGCTGACACTGCCTAATACGAAACGGCCCGCTCAGAAGAACAGGCCGCATTTCATCAGTTAAACTTGTTATCTCTTGGAAAGCCCCTTGGGGCCATACGCCCGGTGCCCGCGCGTTTGCCCGTCCATTCGGCAAGCGCGGTTTCGGTGCGGGTGCGCCCGGCCGGGTCTTTCCAACTCAGCCCGTTTTCGATGACAAATGTGGTGGCATCTGACAGGCCGCCATCTTTGTATTTCTGCAAGCGCACGCCCTTGCCACGGCCCATTTCCGGCAGCTCGTCGAGATCAAACACCAGCACTTTGCGGTTTTCGCCCACACAGGCCACCGCATTGCCAAACACCGGTTTACACACCAGCGCCTTGGTCGGTGCTTTGACGTTCAAAACCTGTTTGCCGGTGCGGGTCTGGGCGATCACATCGTTTTCAGCCACCACAAAACCATCGCCAGCGGTCGAGGCCACAAGCAGGCGGCGATCCGGCAAATGGGTGAAAATATCAACGATATCTGCGTCATTTGGCAAATCAACCATCAGACGCAGAGGTTCCCCCATGCCGCGCCCACCGGGCAGGTTGCTGGCGGAAATCGTATAGAATCGCCCATTGCTGCCAAAGACCAGCAGCCGGTCGGTGGTTTCCGCATGGAAGATAAACCGCGGCCCGTCACCGTCTTTGAATTTCAGCTCGCGCGTCAGGTCGATATGACCAGACATGGCGCGGATCCAGCCCATTTCCGAACAGACAATGGTGATTGGCTCTTTGTCGATCATCGCTTCAATGGGCACTTCTTCAAAGTTACCCGCCTCGGCAAATTGCGTACGGCGCGCGCCGCCGTCAAAATCTTTGCCAAAGGTTTTCTTGGTCAGCTTCAACTGATCGCTGATCGCGTCCCATTGCAACTGGTCACTGGCCAAAAGATCTTCAAGGTTGGCGCGCTCTTCCATCAAAGCATCGCGTTCTTTGACCAGTTCAATCTCTTCAAGCCGGCGCAAGCTGCGCAAACGCATGTTCAGAATGGCTTCGGCCTGTACCTCGGTCAGCTCACCTTCGCCTTTGGCAGGCAGCGGCGACACATAGTCGGCTTCGGACATGGCGCGCGCAAATGTGCCGCCCCAGTTTTGTGCCATCAGCGCCTGTTTGGGCGCATCATCATAGCGGATAATGTCGATCACGCGATCCAAGTTAAGGAAGGCAATGATAAAGCCTTCGAGCACTTCTAGCCGGTGGTCAATTTTTTCCACCCGGTGCGCCGAACGGCGTTTCAGCACGTCGCGGCGGTGATCAAGAAAGGCCTGAAGCACTTCCTTCATCGAGCAGACCTTTGGGGTGACCCCGTCGATCAACACGTTCATGTTCAGGCTAAAGCGCACCTCAAGATCGCTGGACTTAAACATCATGCCCATCAGCATGTCAGGCTCGACATTCTTGCTGCGCGGTTCAAGAATCACCCGGATATCATCGGCTGACTCATCGCGGATATCGGCGAGGATCGGCACTTTTTTAACTTGGATCAGCTCTGCGATCTTTTCGATCAGCTTGGATTTCTGAACCTGATAGGGAATTTCCGTGACAACAATCTGCCACTGCCCGCGGCCAAGGTCTTCGACCTCCCACTTACACCGCAGACGGAACGAGCCGCGTCCGGTGCGATAGGATTGCGCAATGCTTTCTTTGCTTTCCACCATGACGCCGCCAGTTGGGAAATCTGGCCCCGGCACGTAATTAAGCAAAGTGTCGTCGCGCGCATCCGGGGTTTTGATCAGATGCAGGCAAGCATCCACCAGTTCCACAATGTTATGTGGCGGAATATTGGTCGCCATGCCCACGGCAATTCCAGCGGCGCCATTGGCCAGCAAGGTTGGGAATTCAGACGGCAAAACAACCGGTTCCGTCAGACGGCCATCGTAATTGTCGCGGAAATCTACGGCGTTTTCATCCAGACCATTCAGCATCGCTTCGGCGACAAAAGTCATACGTGCTTCTGTGTAGCGCGACGCCGCCGGGTTATCCCCGTCGATGTTGCCAAAGTTCCCTTGCCCGTCCACCAGCGGATAGCGCACGTTGAAATCCTGGGCCAAACGCGCCATCGCGTCATAGATCGCAGCATCCCCATGCGGGTGGAAATCCCCCATGGTGTCGCCCGAGATCTTGGCGGATTTCAGAAACTTGCCATTGCTGACCAGTTTTAACCGACTCATCGCATAGAGGATTCGCCGATGCACCGGCTTGAGCCCATCCCGTGCATCCGGCAAGGCCCGATGCATAATCGTGCTTAAAGCATAGGTCAGATAGCGTTCGCCAATGGCGCGGCGAAGCGGCTCTGCAACTTCATGGGAAGGGGTGTCTGCGTCATCTACAAGATCAGTCATGACAACGTGATACCCGCCAAGCTGAGACCCGACAAGCGAGCATAGGGGGAAAACTTCTCCTTTTTTCCGCCAGAATGCTGACACGTCTTTGGGCTAGGGTGATTCTTGCAAAGCTCTGCAGTGCAATTCGCAGGTCTTTGGGTGCATGTCGCACCGTTAGTCTGGAGAAGCGTAAGTGGTACGGTTTATCAGTTTGTCTTTCTTATTTTTAGGATGGGCGTTTTACGAGTTGAGTGGCGGCGGCGATTTTGAACCTGGGAAAAAACGTGTTTCCGAGGATCAGATCGTCGCACAAGCCGCCGCACCCGCTGCCCCTGCCGCGCCTCTGGAAAATCTGCAAACCGTCGCGTTTGTGGCACCTGCCGCTTTGGAAGCCACGGCGTCAACCACATCCAATGATGCGCCGGTGACGTTGGCCTCTGTGCCAACCACCAAACGGCTGGTCGGCACGCCACAGCCCACCGCAGTTGCAGAAATCGCAAAGCTTGGGCCGGAAAAACCAGAGGCAGCCGATCTCCCAAACCTAGAGGTACAACCGCAATCCATCGTGGCGCGTGCATCGCTTAACTTTGCAGAACCGGATTTTCGCCGTGTCAAAGGCAGCCGCGTGAACATGCGCAATGGGCCGGGCACGCAGTATTCGGTGATTGCGAAACTGCTGCGCAATTCCGAAGTCGAGGTCTTGCAAGAACCCGGCAATGGCTGGGTCAAATTGCAATCGCTGGAAACTGGTCGCATTGGCTGGATGTCTGCCAAGCTCTTGGTCAAAATCGCCAATTAGGCAATCCCGTATTGCCCAGCACCCAAAGGCGGCCTACCGTGCCCAAAACCACAGGCGGCAGGCATCTATGACTGGCAAATCCATCCTTATCACCGGCTGTTCCTCGGGCATTGGCCATGACGCGGCGCTTGGGCTAAAAGCACAGGGCTGGCGGGTGTTTGCCGCGTGTCGCAAAGAAATTGACTGTGACCGCCTGCGCGATCTGGGCTTTGAAAGCCCGCGCATCGACTATCAAGACAGTGCATCGATCCAAACCGGGCTGGCCGAGGTCCTGACCGCCACAGGCGGCACGTTGGACGCCCTATTTAACAACGGTGCCTTTGCCGTTCCAGGTGCCGTCGAAGACCTGCCCACCGACGCCCTGCGCAGCATATTTGAAGCCAATGTTTTTGGCTGGCACGAGCTGACACGCCAAGTGATCCCGGTGATGCGCGCCCAGGGTCATGGCCGCATCATCAACAATTCATCAGTGCTTGGCTTGGTGCCCGCCCGTTGGCGCGGGGCCTATGTGGCCAGCAAATTCGCGCTCGAAGGCCTGACCGATGTCCTGCGTCTGGAAATGCAGGACACATCGCTGCACATCATCCTGATCGAACCCGGCCCCGTCACCTCGCGTATCCGCCAAAACTCGATCCCGCATTTTGAACGTTGGATCAACTGGCAGGCCTCGCCGCGCGCCAACCAATACCAAGACAGCCTACTGCGCCGCCTGTATGAGTCGCGCGGCCGCGACCCGTTTGAATTGCCCCCCGAAGCGGTCACCAAAAAGCTGATCCACGCCCTGCAAAGCCCGCGCCCAAGGTTGCGCTACTATGTCACGACCCCCACCTATCTTATGGGTATCTTGCGCAGATTGCTGCCAACACGCACATTAGACTGGATCATCGCCAAGGGCTGATAGTGGTTTTCTATTCGCTTTTGCCGGCGAACAGACTAACTAGGCTGCAAAGCCAAAAGGACCCAAATCATGCTGCAAGACCCGCTTCTCATTGTTGTTGTCGTGGCCATCCTCGCTGTGCTGGTCATATTGCTGGTTGGCGTGGGCGGATTTGCCAAAGGTGGTGAATTTAACAAGAAATACGCCAACAAGATCATGCGCCTGCGGATCGCTGCCCAGTTTGTGGCTGTGGTCCTGATCTTGCTCTTTGTCTGGCTGCGCAGCGGAGGCTGATATGGTTGTTCTGAATAAAATCTACACCCGCACCGGCGACAAAGGCACCACAGCCCTTGGCAATGGCGACCGCGTTCAAAAACACGATGCGCGGGTCAACTCCTATGGCACCAGCGACGAATTGAACGCCTTTGTCGGCGTGGCCCGTTTGCAGGCCGATGGTGAAATGGATGCGCAACTGGCGTTGATTCAAAACGACCTGTTTGATCTGGGGGCCGATCTGTGCCGCCCGGACTTGGAAAAAGACGCCCAAGCAGACTATCCGCCACTGCGCATGGTCGCCGCACAAGTCACGCGGCTGGAAACCGAAATCGACGCGATGAACAGCCAGCTTTCGCCGCTGCGCAGCTTTATCCTGCCGGGTGGCTCTGCTCTGTCGGCGCATTTGCATGTGTGTCGCACCGTAGCGCGACGCGCCGAACGCTTGACCACCGAATTGTCCAGCCTTGCCGAGGTAAACCCCCACGTGGTGACCTACCTAAACCGGCTGTCTGACTGGTTTTTTGTTGCCGCGCGTCTGGCCAACGATGCTGGCGAACAAGATGTTCTTTGGGTGCCCGGGGCAAACCGCTAAGCCCCAATTAGTGCTGGTTTTGGACCGGGGCCAAAGACGCCCAACCCGACGTTAGCGCTCGCATCACGCAACATTTGCAACAAACGCGGCGTCGCGGCACCAAAAGATGACGATTTTGCGCTGTTTCTGTCATCAGCAAACCGATATCAACGGCAGCAGAGAGCTTGTTGCGCGAGTCGATCTCGGCTTGCACCCTAAAGGAGTTT
>NZ_BAABWX010000011.1 GCF_040364665.1 Cognatishimia sp. WU-CL00825 | reverse complement strand
GGGCACGCATAATTCCAATGACAGGATTGGCGAATCGGTTGAACGTCTGATGCGGGCGATCGTGAAAGTGTCGGTGTTGCAGGATGGTGAACCTGCCATAGAACGGGTTCAGTTGCTGGGCAGTAATATTGAACTCGAGCAACCAGATGGGCTGCTGTATTATGAAATTCCGCGCGCGCTGCGCAAGATCATCAAGAATTCGACGGTGTTTGCCCGATTGCAAAAAGAAGTGATGTTTGCGCTGTCGTCCAAATACGCGCTGACCCTGTATGAAATGGTGCAAAAACGCGGCAACCTGAAGTTCAAATCGACAGAGAAGTTCAAACTCGAGGAATTGCGTGGGATTTTGGGCGTGCCCAAGGGCAAGTTGACAACTTGGTCGAATCTGCAGCTGCGCGCCTTGGCGCCTGCGGTGGAAGAGGTGAATGCGCTGTCCGATTACAACGTGCGCATGACGCCTTATAAGGAGGGGCGTCGGGTTGCTGGTGTGGTGCTGGAGTGGACGCGCAAATCTGCCGAAGGCCAGTCTGCGGCAGATCGCGAGCTTGAGTTTTCAAAGGTTGGTCGCAAGGCGCGATTGGGAGGTCGGGTCGAAGCTGTGGTCGAGCCGGTTCAGATCAAACCCAGACCAGCCTGGCTGGATAGGGCAGGGGAGGCGTTGAGGGTGGAAACCTATGAAACCGCCAAGCTGCGCTATCCGGGCTATGATATTTATCATGTGGAGTCAGAATGGCGGTCTTGGGCGGCGGGCAAAGATGCGCCGCGTGACCCTGATATGGCGTTCCTTGCGTTTTTTCGCAAGTTTGCTGAACGCAATCCAATCTAAGCCGTGATCAGTCTCCCAAAGTTGCCGCCACATCTTTCATGCTGAGGTAAACGCGATCTGGGTTTTCCGGGTCGCGCATTGGGCGAAACCCAAGCGCTTGATAAAATTCGGCACGCCGCACGAAATTTGCGTCGCGCAGCACATCCAAAACAATCGCCATCGTGCCAATTTGTCCTGATATTTCAAGCGCCTTGCGCAACGCATGCACCATCAATGCAGTGCCAATACCTTTGGCTTGCCAATCCTTGTGCACGGCCACAACTTTGATGTAGGTCGCGGGAATCGAGGGGGGAGGCCTGGGTCGTTTGGGCGGTGTGATGTGGTCTGGGCTGACGGCAAAAGCGCTGAGCGTATAAAATCCGATCACATCGTTTTGCCCGTCTCGGGCAGCCATATAGGCCGTGAGATATCCGCTTTTGAGATGGTCGCTCAGTGCCTCTTTGAGAAATTTGTCGATTGGATCAAAGCCACATGAAAAAGCGCTGCGATCATGCAGCGCCTTGTCAAATTGTGAAATCGTCAGCGTGGCAAGCCCGGCCTGCGCCTTAGCCATCTTTTAGAATGCCCTGTGAGCGTGCTGCTGCGTCTGCCAAACCTGGAAGGACCCGGCCCGGTGCGGACACCGCCTGTTTAAAGGCCTGAAACACATCTTCTGGCAAAACCGACATTGACGTGCGCCGTTCAACTTCATTGACCTGATGCAGCGCGGCTTGGCGAATGAAATCCGCTTCGTTCAGGCCAACAGCTGCGGCGGCTGCCTTTATGCGCTGTTCGTCGCTGGGACGCATGCGCACTTCTTTGCGGGCGGTCATGCGCTCGCCGGTAGCAGAGGTATCAATCATCGCAAACATTGGCGCAGTCCTTTGTACGTTGAAGCTATATGTACGGCTTCTCGCCGTACAAGTCAAGGTTGCTGGTCGCGCCGGTTTTCCGGTGGCTCTTGGTAAGCAATGTAAAGTTCCAGCGCCGTTATTGCGACTGCAACTGGCTCTCCAGCAACGCGCCGGCGGCCAGAACAAAGCGATCTGACCCTGGCAGCGCCTCGATCATGATACCAACGGGCAAGCCATGCGCGTCGGTGCCCGCAGGCAGTGACAGCGAAGGCGAGCCGACCAGACTGGCCAAGGAGGTATTTTTGACGATGGTAGGGAAGGTCGGCTGGTCGCCACGGTCTGTGGGCATCATTTCTTCGTCGCCAATATGGGGCGGCGGCACGGACACCGTTGGCATGGCGATCAGGTCAAGGCGATTGTCGGCAAAAACGGCGGCATAGGTTTGGCGCAGCCGCGCCAATTGGGCGTGGATTTCTGCCGGGTAGGCCGCTGAACTTGCGGCCAGTCGGCTGGGCAAAGCCGTAAAGATCTGTTGCACGGTCGGGGTGCCCAGGGCTTGGGCAAACTCGGCATAGGATATGCCAAGGGTCTCATCGCAAAATCGGGTCCAAAACGCATGGGCTTCGTGGCCAACGATGGCCTGACCCATACGTGGTTCAAGTTCATCAAATTCTGAGGTTGTGATTGGGACGCATTCGATCAGGCCCGCCATTTCTAACCCGTTGATGGCTTGGGTGAAATGTTGGTCTAATGCAGCAGACAGACCCGCATTTTGATAAATCAGGCCAACGCGTAGGGGCCGGTGAATTGCGGGCGTCGCACCGTCGTGGGGGGCTATGATCGCGTCGATTTCCAGCAAGTCCGCAACGCAGTAGGCCATTGGGCCAATGGTGTCACGCGTCGGACTAAGTGACAGCACACCGGCGGCGGGATATCTGCCTGTTGTTGGGCGAAACCCCGCGATGCCACAGAAGGCCGCAGGGATGCGCGTCGAACCACCCGTGTCGGACCCCAATGCAAAGGGAACAAGGCCCTGTGCCACCGCAGCTGCACTGCCACCGGACGAGCCACCAGCAACCCGGCGCGCATCAAAGGGAGTGGAGACGGCCCCGAAAAACCCGTTGTTATTGGTGACGCCAAACGCCAGTTCATGCAGGTTGAGTTTGCCAATTGGATTTGCCCCGGCGGTTTTTAGCAGGGCCACCACGGATGCGTCTTTGGTCGGTTTGTTGTCACGCAGCGCTGGCGATCCGCCAGTTGTCGCAAAGGGCAGGCAATCGATGTTGTCTTTGATGCCAAAAGGGATGCCAGCTAGTGGCCCGTCCAGAGTTGGGGCAGGGCTGTCGCTGTGGGCGATCACCACATGGTTTTTGTCTGTTTTCAGGCGCATTAGGCTCAAGTCCTGCAGCGCTTGTGCGCCTTGGGTGTCGCGTATTTGGCGCGCTTGGGCGAGCGTCATCGGACGAAAGTTGGGGGCAGGGCGATCATCAGAGGTTGGCATGGCAGTCCTTTGTGAACAAATGCCGGTGCGTTTAGCGATAAAACGCAGCTGAATTTTGGGCATTATGTGGAGGGATAAGCTTTGACCCGTGGGGTCAGACATCATCCAGTTGGGTGGATTCACCTTGCAAGAGGGCATTCAGAGCCGCATCCAGTGCGGCCAATTCCTGTGGCGAGATTTTGGACGCAAAATGCGTTTGGTTTTCTTCGACCACGGGGCGGCAGATTTCTAGAGTTTCATAGCCCTGTTTTGTCAATGTCAGGCGGCGCGACCGTCCGTCGCTTTGATCAAAGCTTTGTTCGATCCAGCCGTCTTTGCGCATTTGTAACAGCAACCGCGAGATCGCCTGGCGTGTGATACCGATGTGATCGGCTAGGCCACTTGGGGTTGTGATGTCTTGCAATCCGATGCCCGAAAGGGCGCACCAGGACAGTCGAGACAGTCCGTGCGCCTCTAATCTTTTATCAAGACGCGCTTTCATCAGGTTGGAAATGCGACTCAGGCGAAAGCCCAGCCGGCTGTGAAGATCATATTCTTCCTGGATGTCGGTATGTGTCATGGCTGTGTTCCACGCTCTGCAAGGCTTTCATTTCAATCAAAATTTCCTTGGCCCAAAGGTGATTTTGGGGCCACGGGTTTGATTTTAAACGAGTTTAGACTGATTTAGTTTCATTTGTAAATAATTTCTTGACGCAACTAATAATAAAAGTGATAGTTGCGTTTGTTAACTAAATGAGCCGAGAAAACCCGGTCACTCTCCCCAAGACACCAACAGTTGGAGTATGCAGATGAAAAATTTAGTGAAATACGCAGCCATTGCCGCTGCCGTCGTTACAGCGCCAATTGCGCAGGCTGAAACCCTGTCACTGGCCTATTTCATGGGCCCAAATCACCCGATGAACAAAGCCTTTCTGACGCCCTTGGGCGAAATGATAGAGGCGGAAACCGGGGGCGAGGTTAAGGTACAGCATTTTCCGGGTGGCGCGCTGAATGCCAGCCCTCCGAACCAATATTCTATCATGCTGGATGGCGTGGCTGATATTGTCTTTATGCTGCCCAGCTTTTCGCATCGCTTGTTCCCAAAAACCTCGGTGATTGGGCTGCCAAACCTTTGCGAGACAGCGGTTGATTGCACCGAAGCATTGCGGTCAGCTCGGAGCGAGCTGGAGGCGGAGTTTCGTGGAAAAGTCGTGGGGTTTTGGACCAACTCTCCGCCGGTTTTGATCACCAAGGGCAAGCCGGTGCGCAGTATGGATGACGTGAAAGGTATGAAAATTCGCGTGTCTGATCCGACCGCCATTCCATTTCTAGAGGCCCTAGGGGCCTCGACTGTGGCCATTCCAGTTACCGAGATTAACCAAAGCCTGGCAAATGGCATTGTCGATGGGGTGATGATTGACCCATCGGGCATTCTGTCGTTCAAGCTTGATGAGCCTGGTGAATATGTCACCACATGGTTCCCCGGCGGCCCAGCGACGTTTGCGGTTGTGATGAACCAAGATGTTTATGACGGGCTGAACGATGCGGGACGGGCGGCGATTGATCGCGTGGCCGAGTCTGGCTTGTCGGAACAGGCAGCAAAAACCTATGCAGCGATTGGTGGCAAGGCGCTTGCCCACGCCAAAGCACAGGGCCTAGAAGTCATCACCCTGTCTGACGCGGAACGCAGCCGAATTGATACTGTGGTTGATCAGGTCATGGCCGACATTGCGTCAGACAAATCCGGCGACTCCACGGTTGGCGATGTTATCTCGCTTTTGACTGGGAACTGATCCGATGGCAGGCCACACATTGGAAAAGCTGCCGCTGTCAGCGTTGATGCGCACCCTTGGGACAATCGCATGTGTCATCGGCAGCCTGGGCATCTTCTTTATGATGATCCTGACCGTTGTCAGCGTGTTCTGGCGCTATGTGCTGAATGATGCGCTGTTTGGCGTCGAGGATTTGCAAGTTCTTGCTGCTGCGGTGGTTGTGGCCTGCGCCATTTTCTATGGGGGGCTTTACGGAGCCCACGTCACCATCGAATTGATCGAACGCCATCTGCCTCAGCGTTTTTTGCGCGCCACCGATGTTGTCGTGCACGCCCTCTGTGCGGGCATCTTGGCACTGGCGGTGCGCGCGTTGATCAAAAAGGGCGGTTGTGGATTTGACTGCGGTGCCATCACGGTGAACCTAGGGATCGTGCACACCCCATTTTATTACATTCTTGCTGTGGCCTGCGGGTTGATGGCGATTTTTTATGTCCTTCGGCTGATCGAAGGATTGCAGACCAAGGGGACGGGCTAATGGACCTTACGACGCTGGCGATCATTGGGTTCGCATCGCTTTTGATCTTGCTGTATCTGCGCATGCCTGTGGGTCTGGCCATGATGCTGGTGGGCACTGTGGGCATCTATTTGATCCGTGCAAATGCTGCCTTGCCAAAATTGGCCGGAGAGATTTTTTCCGAGGCAACGTCTTATCCGCTGACGATCATTCCGCTTTTTGTGCTGATGGGCAATCTGGCTGGGGTGTCGGGTATGAGCCGCGAAATCTATGGCGCCGCCTATGCCTGGCTTGGGCGGTTTCGCGGCGGTCTTGCCTCTGCTGCGGTCGTGGGCTGTGCAGGCTTTTCCGCCTTATCAGGGTCTTCTTTGGCCTCTGCCATGACCATGGGCCGCGTGTCCTTGCCAGAAATGAAACGCTTTCAATACCACGACGGTTTGGCAACCGGGGCCATCGCGGCGGGCGGCACTTTGGGTATTTTGATCCCGCCATCTGCTGGCTTTGTGGTCTATGCGATTTTGACCGAAGAAAGCATTGGCCGCCTGTTTTTGGCAGGTGTTTTGCCGGGGCTTTTGCTGACCTTGCTGTTTATCGCTGCAATCTGGATCACGGTGACATTGGATCGTTCAAAGGCGCCGATGGCCGGCGCGGAGGTGTCATTGGCTGAAAAATGGAAAGCGCTGTGGAAATCCAGCACCATTTTGGGCATCATTTTTCTGACCATTGGCGGTATTTATGCCGGTGTTTTTTCGGCCACCGAGGCAGCTGGATTTGGGGCGTTTCTGGCATTTCTTGTGACTCTATACCGCCGGAAAATGACCCGCGCGAACATTGCGAATGTTTTTGGTCAAACGCTGCGGGCCACGGGCACGGTCTATTTGATCCTGTTCGGAGCCTTTGTGTTTAAAACCTTTGTGGGCTTTACCGGCGTGACCTATGCGCTGTCCTCCTGGGTCGCTGAATTGGGTTTAAACGGCACCCAAGTGGTGATCGCATTTCTTTTGCTGTTCATCGTTTTGGGCATGTTTCTGGATGGGTTTGCCATGCTGGTGCTGACCATTCCCTTGGTGCAGCCGATCCTGGAACCCTTGGGGGTGGATATGGTCTTGTTTGGGGTTCTTGCAGTGATAGCGTTGGAAATGGGATTGATCTCGCCGCCGGTGGGCATGAATGTTTTCATTGTCAAAGGTATTGCCCCAGAAGTGCCCATCAACACGATCTTTCGTGGGATTTGGCCGTTCTGGATTGCCATGTTCCTGACTTTGATCATACTGCTGATCTTCCCGTCAGTGGCGCTCTATCTGCCAAACTCGATGTTTGGAAATTAAAGGAAAGACCTATGGGTATTGCATTACGATCTGCCAAGAACCGGCCTGTGCATTTGGGGCGTTTGAAACTTGAAACTTTAAAGCGCACCAGCAAGATCGATTTTGCCGAAGTGCCAGCGTTTGAGCCGCTGACATTCAGTCGACCCAATCAACCAGAATCGATTGTGAACGCCATGGGTGATCATCAGGCGATGTTGGATGCCATACGCGACGGGTTGATCAACAATGCTGTGGCGGATGCGCCAGCCGACCTGACGGAAAGGGCAGAGCACCTAAAGGCCTTTGGCTATTTTGCAGATGCCACGATCGTTGGTGCCTGTCAGCTGCCTGAACCTGCGGTGCTGGCGCGACCTGTGCGCAATCCGGATATCGACCGGCTGGCGGAAAGTCTGCGCACCAAACAAACCAAGACCTTTGCGTCGGGCATTGATTTGATCATGGCTGATTTGAAGGAATCGATGGAAGCCACGCCGACCTCGATCAACGGGCACACCCATGCTTTGGTGTTCCTCTATGCACATCCACGCGCGCCTAAGACCAACGAGGCAGGGACGGCATGGATCAAAGATGCCGATGCGCATCGGTCAGCGATTTTGGCGGCAGAAACTGCGGTTGTGATTGCCAATTATCTGCGCTTGCTGGGGCATGAGGCCCGGGCACATACCATGTCATCAACCGATGTGGATCTGGGTCGTTTGGCGGTGGCTTCTGGCGTGGCCAAGGTGCAAGGTGGCCAACTTGTGGCGCCTTTTGTTGGCGACGGGTTCAGCCTGGCAGTGGTGACCACAAATTTCGCCTGCGCGACTGACCTGCCGCTTGCCGAGATTGCGGCACGGCAAGATCCGGTGTTTGCAAAACGCGATTTCAAAGATGGGGCACATCCGTTTGAGAATTTGAAGCGGGTAAATAATCCCACCACCTATATCGACGAAGCGCGCGTGCCTCGGGTGCCAAAGCGCACGGACATGTTCAGCCGCGCCCTGTTTGGTGACATGGGCAAACATGTGCAAGACGGGGCAAAGGGCGGGCATTATGTGCGCAAATCGGCCCCATCAATGGCGCAGCGTCGAGCGCTTGGTGCGTTTACGCTTTTGCAAGACGGCGATCCCGCGCAGGACCCGCGCAAGCTTGACCCGCAAGAGGCGCATGATCTGGTCAAAGCCACCAGCTATTATCTTGGGATTGATGCGGTGGGCATATCCCGTTGTCCGGATTGGACTTGGTATTCCCATGACGCCGCAGGCCAACCAATTGAGCCGCCACATGATCAGGCCATCAGCATGATTGTTGATCAGGGCTATGACACGATGGAAGGCTCGTCGGGGGATGACTGGATTGCAGTCGCCATGTCGATGCGGGCCTATTTGCGGTTTTCATTGTTGGGCGGTGTGATTGCCCGCCAGCTGCGCAATTTGGGGTATAAAGCCAAGGCGCACACGGTGATGGACGGCGAAGTCTTGCAACCGCCGCTGTTGTTGCTGTCGGGATTGGGAGAGGTCAGCCGGATCGGGGAGGTCATATTGAACCCCTATTTGGGGCCGCGATTGAAATCGGGCGTTGTGACCACTGACTTGCCGATGACCCATGACAAGCCGATTGACTTTGGTTTGCAAAAGTTCTGCGAGGCTTGCAAGAAATGTGCGCGGGAATGTCCGTCTGGGGCAATCACTGCGGGCCCCAAGCTGATGTTCAATGGCTATGAGATTTGGAAATCTGACAGCCAGAAATGCACCACCTATCGCATCACTACGCCGGGTGGGGCGATGTGTGGGCGCTGTATGAAAACCTGTCCGTGGAATCTCGAGGGTATTTTGGCTGACAGCGCGTTTCGTTGGGCCGCCATGAAACTGCCGGCCGCGGCACCGGCCTTGGCAAAACTCGATGACATGCTGGATCGCGGTTCGCTGAACACCACCAAAAAATGGTGGTGGGATTTAGAGATTCAGGAAGACGGCGGCTATCGCCCCACGGAACATCCGGTCAATGCGCGCACATTGCAAAAAGATCTGGATTTGCAATACGAGGATCAGACCCTGGCGGTCTATCCGGCCAATTTGGCCCCGCATCCCTATGCATACCCTCATCCGATGGATCGGGAAGCGGGGATCGAAGCCTATCAGGCCATGATCACTGCGGGTGAATATAAACAACGCCTCGCCAATGGCGACGACAGTGGGGCGCATAAACGGCCTGACTTTACGGACAGCCCAGTGCTGCAGGTCAAAATCACCAAAGCCGAAAAAATGGCCGATGGTGTCACTAAATATGTGATGCAAAGTCAGGATGGGGCTGCGTTGCCGGAATGGACCGCTGGCGCGCATTTGGACATTGTTGTGGCCCCGGAATTTTTGCGGCAATATTCGATGTGCGGCGATCCGGCAGACCGGACCCGATATGAAATTGGCGTGTTGCGCGAAGAAGCAGGCAGGGGGGGATCAGCCCTGTTGCACCGGATCTTTAGCGAGGGGCGCAAGATTTTTGTGTCCAAACCCATCAACCATTTTCCTTTGCATGAAGACGGGTCCAAATCCTATCTGATGGGCGGCGGTATTGGCATCACCCCGATGATTGCGATGGCGCATCGGTTGCACGCCATCGGCGGTGACTTTGAGCTGCACTATTCGGGCCGTGCCCGCGCCACGATGGGGTTCTTGGAGGATCTGGCAAGCGTTGCTTGGGCTGATAAAGTTAAACTGCATATTTCGTCGGAAGGCACGCGGGCTGATCTGGCGGATATTCTGAAATATTCAGACGGCGCGCATGTCTACACCTGCGGTGCAGAGCCTTATATGCAAGCCATCATGGACACGGCAGAGCAGGGCGGTTTTCCCGAAGACAACCGCCACCTAGAGTATTTTTCAGTGCCGGAAGCCCCAGACTATGAAAACCATGCCTTTCAAATCAAACTGGTGAGATCTGGCAAGGTGCTGGATGTTCCTGCGGATAAATCGGCGGCGGACATTTTGGTGGAAAACGGCGTGCCGGTTGATATCAAATGTTCAGACGGTATTTGCGGTGTCTGCAAATGCGGTTTGCTGTCCGGAGATGTCGAGCACCGCGACTATGTGCTGTCAAAAAGCCAGCAGGAAACGGCAATTATCACCTGCCAATCCAGAGCGGCTGACGCGAACGGGATGATCGAGTTGGATCTCTGACACCGAGCGGCTGACATTAGGCCCAAAGCAGCAGCTATGGGTCGCTAGTTTTGCGCGCGAAAGGCCGTGGGTGTCACGCCAAACCGTGCTTTAAAGCACCGGGTGAAATGTGGGAAATTATCCATGCCCCATTTCACAGCAATTTCGCTGATCGACAGGTTGACGCAAAGCGGGCTGCGCAAATCTTCTGCGGCCCGGTCAAGTCGTGCGTCGCGAATATAGGTGCTTAGGCTGGTGCCACTTTCGGCAAACAGACGCCGCAGACTGCGACGCGATACGCCGGTGGCAGTTGCCACGCGCGTCGGGTCCAGATCGTAGTCCCCCAAGTTGGTACGAATGAATTGTTTGGCGCGCATCAAAGACATGGCTTGTGGGCGGCTTAATTCATGCTGGGCAGGGTGGATGGTTGCCAGCGAGGCGGCAATAAGATCAAGCACCGTATCTTGCAACAGGTGCTGCACTTGGGTGGTTTGGCCTTCAAGCACGGCAGCATATTGGCGCAGATGCGCATAGGCCATGCGGTTCAAGGGATTCTGACCATCCACACGGCGGGCCGTCAGGGCTTCGGCATTTGGAAGGCGCGCCAAAAGATCATCATAGGGCAATTGGAAAACCAATTGATTGACGCCCTCGGGGCAATCAAGCTGATAAGGCTCTGTGGTGGAATAAATCGCGAAATCACCGGGTGACAACAAGGCTTCACGGCCTTGCTGGCTAAGTTTGCAGGAAAGTCCAATTGGCACGCTGACCATGAAAAACGGATCTGCGTTGCGCGCAATTAAAGAGCGGTCGCGGGACACGGTTTGCTGACTGGCATTGATGACAGATAAATTCAGACGGCTTAGGCGCGTCAGGGCAATGCGCCCGTGAAATGCGGTTCCGGCCTTGGATTTGCAGGCGATTGGCAAATAGGCATCACAGGCTGCGTCTTGCCAATAAGCAAGGCGTTCAGAATGCGCCACCTGCGCTGTGTCAAACTTGGTCTGCATGACGGTCTCCTTGGGTTGGTGGCTACGTTTGTCCGCGAAGCGCAAGATTTCTGTCCGGCAAGGACAAGCAATACCTAGGAATGCCCAGTATAATTACAAATGAAACTAAATCCAATAAGGGAATTTGTAAATGCATATGGAACCAGAACTGGTCAAAGTGGCGGTGGTACAAGCCGCGCCGGTGTGGATTGACCTTCAAGGTGGGGTTGAGAAAACCGTCAAATTGATCGACGAAGCAGGCGCCCAAGGCGTGCAGTTGATCAACTTTCCCGAAACTTGGCTACCGGGCTATCCTTGGCAAATCTGGATGGGCCCGCCGGCTTTTGCGATCAAGTATTTTGGCCGCTATGTGAAAAACTCTATTGTGGCCGGCAGCGATGAAGAAAAGGCGCTTTGCGCGGCGGCGCGGCGCAACAATATTCATGTTGTTGTCGGTGTGTCCGAACGGGTTGGCGGCAGCCTTTATATGGCGCAATGGCATATTGGGCCTGATGGCAAAATGCTTTCGCGCCGTAAAAAGCTGAAGCCAACACATGTTGAACGTTCCGTCTTTGGCGAAGGGGACGGCAGCGATATGATCGTGAACGACACAGAGATCGGCAAGATTGGGGCGCTCTGCTGTTGGGAACATTTCCAACCGTTGAGCAAATACAGCCTGTTTGCCCAGGGCGAGCAGATCCATTGCGCGGCTTGGCCAGCCTTTAGTCTATACGACAAGTTGACCCACGGTTTCTCGGCCGAGGTGAACACCAATGCCAACCAGACTTATGCGATGGAAGGGCAATGCTTTGTGCTGCAATCCTGCGCGATGATCTCGCAAGAGATCTATGATGAGCTGGTCACCAGCGAGCAATTGCAGATGTTTATGGATGTTGGCGGTGGGTATTCGCGTATCTTTGGTCCAGACGGCGCGACAAATGGCGAAAACCTTGCCCCGACCGAGGAAGGTTTGGTCATCGCTGATATCGACATGAATAAAATTATCATGGCGAAAGTAGCCGCGGATCCCGCAGGGCACTATTCGCGCCCAGACGTTTTTGCGCTGGTTCATAATAAGATCAAGCAAAAGCGCGTTTTGACCCCTGGAGAGGCGGACGAGCAAATGCTGGCGGCGGAAGTGGCTGAAGCAGAAGCGGAAGATATTGCTGCACAATAGCATTTTCTGGGCCGGCAAATGTCGGCCCTTTTTGTGTCTGATGAAAGGAGTTCAACATGGAAATGTTTGGCGAAGGCAGCCGCAAACTGCAGGATCGATACAAGGCCCGTAAAGTGGCTGATCTGATCAACAAAGCCACAAAAGTCACCAACTTTGACGATGACCAATTTGGCTATCGCGACTTTATTGCGGATTCGAGTTATTTCTTTCTTGCGACCTCGGCGGGCGAAAACACGGACTGTTCCTTTAAGGGGGGGCCAAAAGGATTTGTGAAAATCACCGGGTCTAATACCATTGCCTTTCCGGATTTGGATGGCAATCGCATGTATAAATCCCTGGGCAATATCGAAGATAATCCAAACGTCGGCCTGTTGTTCATGCGGTTTGAGTCCGAGGTCGGCAAACGATATTTGCGCGTGCGCATCAACGGGACTGCAAAGGTTTTTGATGACCATCCCATGATGTCTGACTTTCCGGGTGCCAAACGGCTTGTCGAGGTGACAACCCATCACATTTATCTCAATTGTCCGCGCTATATTCCAGAAATGACGCTGGTAGAGCAATCTGCTCACATCCCGCAAGAGGGCAAAGAGCAACCGGTGCCCGCTTGGAAAAACAAGCCAGGCATCAAGGAAGCACTGGAAGGCTCTTCCTAATTAGCGCCCCCCCCCTTACTTCAAATACATAATGAAAGACCCCTATGTCCTTTGACTTTCAAATGATCGTTGACGGTAAATCTGTGCCTTCGGGTTCAGAGTTTGTCGTGCATAATCCCGCAACAGGCCAAGTCGTTGGCCATGCCCCAGAGGCAAGCCTGCAAAACCTGAATGATGCGGTGGCTGCGGCCAACAAGGCTTTTTTGACCTGGCGCGCCTTGCCAGATGTTGACCGCCAAGGCGCGCTTGTGGCCATTGCTGACAAGCTGGATGCGCATGCCGAAGAACTGGCACAGCTTTTGACGCAAGAACAAGGCAAACCCCTGGGGGGTATGGGCTCGCGCTGGGAGGTCGAGAAAATGGCCACCTGGGCGCGCTTTACCGCTAAAATGTCTCTGCCAGTCGAGGTTATCCAAGATAATGAGGCCGGGCGCGTAGAACTGCATCGCAAGCCTTTGGGGGTTGTTGGGTCTATCACGCCTTGGAATTTCCCGCTGCTGATCAGCATGTGGCACGTGGCCCCGGCCCTTTTGTCGGGCAATACAGTTGTGATCAAACCCTCACCTTATACGCCCTTGGCCACTTTGCGGGCAGTCGAACTGATGAATGAAGTTCTGCCGGCAGGTGTGCTAAATGTGGTGACCGGTTCAGATGCCGGGGCGGTGAATGTCGGGGCCGCGATGTCATCGCATGCGGATATTCGCAAAATGATGTTCACAGGCTCTTGTGCCACCGGTGAAAAGGTCATGCAGGCAGCGGCCTCAACAATGAAGCGGCTGACCTTGGAAATGGGTGGCAACGATGCGGCGATTGTGCTGCCAGATGTTGACGCCAAAGCGATTGCACCGGCTCTGTTCTGGGGGGCGTTCATCAACAATGGCCAGACCTGTGGCTGCATGAAACGGCTGTATATCCATGCGGATGTCTGTGACGACGTGATTGCTGCGCTGGTGGAATTTGCGGCAAAAGTGCCGGTTGGTGATGGGCTGCTCGAGGGCAGTCAATTGGGCCCTATTCAGAACCAAATGCAATTTGACAAGGTTGCGCGTTTGGTTGCGCAGGCCAAAGAGTCGGGAAAAGTAGAGCTTGGCGGCGTGCCGGGTGAGGGGTTGTTTTTCCCGCCAACGATCATTTCGGGCCTGAGCAATGCAAACCCATTGGTGTCCGAAGAACAATTTGGCCCGGCGCTGCCGATCATCAAATACAGCAGCATTGAACAGGCCATTGCCATGGCAAATGACAGCGACAACGGGCTGTGCGGTTCTGTGTGGTCAAGTGACGTCGCGACAGCACGCAACGTTGCAGGTCAGCTGGAATGCGGCACGGTTTGGGTCAACAAACACGGCGCGCTGCAGCCCAATGCGCCGTTTGGCGGCATGAAAAAATCGGGGCTTGGGGTTGAGTTCGGCGAAGAAGGCTTAAAGGCCTATACCGATATTCAAGTGATCATGAGTTGATCTTGGACCACCCTGCACGCATGGTGCCACCCTATGTCTGTGGGGTGGCCTATTCGCCAGATCTATAAGATTTCGGTGACTGGCCCCGAGTGGTGCGAAACAGCGTCGAAAAATGCTGCAGGTTAGAAAACCCATTGCGCATTGCAATTTCGCTGATCGTCAAATGCCCATAGCGGTCATCGCGCAACTCGATGGCCACGCGTTTGATCCGTTCTGACCGAATATACTCGGCGATCGAATAGCCTTCTTTGGCAAAAACCGCATTCAGTCGACGCACAGACATGCCAATTTCATCAGCGACTAGATTGCGGTCCAATTCGGGGTGGCCAAGGCTCGCGCGGATAAAGTTTTTGGCCCGCATCAGCACATGTTGTTCCGGCGATGACAGTTCTGCCTTTTGGCCGATCTCATTGGCAAGCCCTGTGGCAATCAGGTCAATCAGGGTGGCCTGAACCATGCTTTGCAAGGTCGGATTGTCGTCCCCGGCAAATTTCGCGAACTCCTGGATATTCTCTCTGACCAACTTGCCGATGCCCGTCTGGCCGCCGATGCGATGCGCCATAAGCATCTGCGCATTTGGCAGTCGAGCCAGAAGTTTCTCGCGCGGGAGTTGCACAACTGTTTTCTCGAAATTATCGCTGAGATCCAACTTATAGGGGTCGGAACTGGAATAAAGCGCCATGTCACCCGGCTGTAAAACGGCGGTCTTGCCAAATTGGGTGATTCGAGAGGTTGCGCGACGTTGCAGGCTTAGAAGGTAAAACTCATCCGTGGCTGCATTGATGTCTTGTTTGCGCCGCTCTGCGGTATGGGCCATGGCCGAGACTTCGGAAATCGACAGGACCGAGTGGCGCTTGATCGTGATCGACCCCTTGAATTCGCTCACATTTTTTGCATCGCAGCCCAATTGAACGTAGCTGTTGCAGATGGCTTCGCTCCAATATGAAAAGCGATTGGCCTGAGCAATTTGCGATGTGTCGTATTGGCTGAGCGCCGTCATTCTAATCTAGTCCTATTTTCAACTATTTTGATCAAAATGCACAAAAACGCAAGTTTTACGGCTCATCCGCAAAAGCAGACCCCCTGTGAATGATGCAGAATTTTCTCATCCAACTGGGAGAAAAAGAATGTCTCAACAATTCAAAGTTGCTGCTGTGCAGGCGGCTCCGGTCTTTTTAGACCTGCAAGCTAGTGTCACCAAAGCGATCAGCTATATTGAAGAAGCCGCGGCCAATGGTGCGAAACTCGTGGCCTTTAGTGAAACCTGGCTGCCGGGCTATCCAAACCATATTTGGCTGGGGCCCGTGGCTTGGCAGATGCAATTTGTCGGCCGCTATTTTGATAATTCCATCCAAGCAGGCTCGCCGGAAGAAGCCCGCCTTTCCGAAGCCTGCCGCAAAAACAATATTCAATTGTCCATCGGTGTGTCCGAGCGCGACGGTGGCTCGCTGTATATTGGTCAGTGGCATTTTGATGAAAATGGCGAAGTCATCAACCGCCGTCGTAAGCTCAAGCCAACGCATGTTGAGCGCACGGTCTATGGCGAAGGCGATGGCTCTGATCTGAATGTGGTCGATACGTCAATTGGCCGAGTCGGTCAGCTGGCGTGCTGGGAGCACCTGCAACCGCTGTCCAAATACGCGATGTATTCCCAAAACGAACAGGTGCACGTGGCGGCCTGGCCAAACCTGGCCCTCTACGAGGGCACGGCGCACGCGCTGGGTCATCAGGTGAACAATGGGGCCAGCATGATTTATGCGGTTGAAGGCAGCTGTTTTGTTGTTGCGCCCTGTTCATTGGTCACCAAAGAAAACCAGGATCTTGTTTGCCAAGGCGACCCAGAAAAAGAAAAGCTCTGCCCGGTTGGCGGTGGCTATACCCGGATTTACGGGCCAGATGGATCAGACATCGGATCAAACCTTGCCCATGACGAAGAAGGCATTGTTTACGCCGATATCGATTTGCATATGATTGGTTATGCAAAAGCCGCCGCTGATCCGGCAGGCCATTATTCCAAAGCAGACAGCACGCGCCTGTTGCTGAATCGCAAAAAACAACGTGCGGTGATGTATTTCGAAGAGACTAATGGTTTGGAAATCAGTGCGGAGTCTAACGCCGATGTCGGCGAGACGGAACTTGTCACCGAATAGTCGGGCCAATTTATGGGTCTGGTCCCAGATCGTAAGGTTTGGGGCCGGCCCGCTCTGTTCATCAGATACCGGAGGAACAAATGCCAACACCAGAGGACTTTTATACCGACGCACAACGGGCGCTTCAGGTCGACGGGAAACAAGACAAACTGGCGCAGGTTGTGGTGCATGCCATCGTGCGCGACGAACTAGAAGAGATTCACACCGATTACATCGCCAGCCGGGATTACTTTTTCCTGTCCAGCGTCAATGCAAAAGGCGAGCCAACCGTTTCCTATAAAGGTGGCGACGTGGGCTTTGTGAAAGTGCTGTCAAATAATCGACTGATCTTTCCGAATTATGATGGCAATGGCATGTGGTATTCGCTGGGCAACATCGACGAGACCGCGAAGGTTGGCATGTTGTTTATGGACATGGAAACCCCATGGCGCATTCGGGTGCAGGGCACTGCAAAACTGAACCGCGATGCCGATTTGATTGGGCAATTCCCTGGGGCCAATATGGTTGTGGATGTTCAGGTTGATACCGTTTTTCAGAACTGTGCCCGCTATATTCACAAACACACTCGCGTGGAAAAATCACCCTATGTTCCAGATGCCAATGGCAAAGCGCCCTTTCCGGCCTGGAAGCGCATCGATCCTTTGCAGCCTTTCTTGCACCCGGATGATCAGGGGCGTGCGGAACACGAAGGCGGGACGCTTTCGGAAGAGGAATATCTGGAAAAAGTTTGGAAGGGCACGTCCTAAACTCACTTTAATGACCCGGCAAAAATAACAGGGTCACCACTCTCAACAGGAGATAAACATGAAACTTCAAATCACCCTGGTGACAGGGATGGCAGCGCTTTGCCTGTCTGTCCTGTCCTCCACCGCGGCCCAGGCCGACGACGGTGCCCCCATCTGCGGCCTTAACACGGGTCAAGCCGCCTCTGGCACGCCGATCAAAGTCGGCGGCATCAATGGCAATGCGCCTCCTGGCGATTTCTCTGGCGGCACCGACGGGGCTGCGGCGTATTTTGACTGTGTGAATGCCAATGGCGGCATCCACGGCCGCCCGATTGAATACATTGTTGAAAATGACCAATGGAACCCGGAACTCGCCGGACAAGTCGCCACCAAACTGGTGAAAGACGAAAATGTTGTTGCGTTGGTTGGCAACGGCTCTGTGGTCGAGATGGCGGTTAATGCATCGCTCTATGCGTCCGAAGATGTCATGGTCATGGCCTCTGGTTGTGCGATTTCAGAATGCTATGAAAGCAGCCATATCGTTTCCACCAACCAAGGTCCTTTGCCGTCTGGCATTGGCGCGCTCAAATTTGCGATCGAAGAATTGGGCACCACCCATGCGGCTTGCATCGGTTTCAACATTCCAAACAATGGCGGTTGGGCTTGCGACTGGATGAACGAATATATGGCCAGCAAGGGCCTGCAAGGCACGTCGATCTTGATGGACCCTACGGCGGTTGATCTGAATTCAGTCTATTTGCAAGCCTTGGCAGAGCGCGTTGACACCATCTTGTTGATGTTGCCAGCCGGCCCGGCGATTGGCTTGCTGAAAGTTGCCGAAGAGCAGGGCGGGCGCGAGCTGTTCAAATGGGTGTCCCCGACACCATTGTATGAACCCGGCGTTGGCGAAGTCTTGGGCGATTACTGGTCTGACAATCTGTATATCAACATCGAGCTGAACGAGTTTAGCAGCGATGGGGCCGACAATCAGAACTGGATCAAGGTTATGGACCGCTTTGGCAAAGACGGCGACCGCCGCGATACCTTTAGCCAATCTGGCTATGTCTCGGCCAAGTTCTTTGTGGATGCGCTGTTGAAGCTGGATGCGGAAAACATTGACCGTCCGCAGGTCACCCAAGCGATCCAAAACATTGTTGGTGTTGAATCTGACCTGCTGTGTGACCCGTATTATGTCGGCGAAGCGGATCGTCACATGCCCAACCACGCGGGTCGTATGGTTGTGTTTAAGAACGGCGACTTTGAGCTGGTGCGCGATTGCTATGACATCGACACCAATTACCTCGAGCCCATTCTGGCCCAAGAAACGGCCCTGGGCCTCAACTAACCTCCCCTGAGGGGCGGCGCGGTGTTCAACCAGCCGCCCCAAAATTCGAAAGGCCCGAAAGGAACGTCTTATGTTGAAGGTCTATGGTCTCTTTCTTGTTTCAGGCCTTGCGGTTGGATCGCTTTATGCACTGGCCGGCATTGGCTTGGTGATCCTGCGGCGGTCCACTGGGTTTCTGAATTTCGCATATGGCGCCTTGGCGGCGGCGGCGGCAATGGTGGCTTGGCAAGTGGCGGATTGGGGCGCATGGCCACCCATTTCTTGGCTGTCGGCCTTGGCCACCGGAATTGTTCTGAGCGTCGCTTATGGGCGCATCCTTGCCCCTGCTTTGGCGTGGCGTGAACCGGCTGTAAAAGCTGTGGCCACACTGGGTTATATGTTGGTTCTGCTGGGCCTTATGGGGCTGCTGTGGGATGACGCGCTGCGCAAGCTCAGCCTTCCACCCGACAAGATTGCTGTGACATTGCTGGGGGTCCGAGTGACGGTCACCCGCATGATTGCGCTCGGCGTGGCAATAGCGGCAGTTATTGCAATGATCCTTTATCTTGACCGCTCGCGCATGGGACTGAACATGCGCGCTTTGGCTGACGATCGCGACCATGCCGCGCTGCTTGGCATCCCAATTGTGCGGGTGGAAACGCTGGCCTGGGGCATCTCTGGCGCGTTGGCTGGCGGCACCGGTTTGTTGTTTGGGTCGCTGGTGCGGCTGGAACCCACGGTGATCACCTTTATGGTCATTCCAGCCACCGCAGCTGCGATTGTTGGACGGCTGACTTCGCTGCCGATGACCTTGCTGGGCGGGCTGTTGATCGGTGTCATCGAAGCCATGCTGACGCTTTACAAACCCTTGGCACCGCTGCGTGCCATGACCCCCTTTGTGATTGCCGGGCTGATGATTTTATGGATGCAGCGCGGCACCAGCCTGACCTTTGCGAGCAAGGATTGATCTGATGAAAACCATACTGACCCCTTCGACCTATCTGGGCATCATCCTGCTGCTCTTCACCGCCCTTTTGTTGCCAATGTTGGTCGGCGCGCTTTGGATCAAGGTTTTGACCTCGGCGGCCATCTTTGCGCTGGCGGCCTCTGGCGTGTCGCTGGTCTATGCCCAGCTTGGTCTGATCAACCTGGCGCAAATCGCCCTGATCGGTGTGGGTGGTTGGATCGCGTTGCGGCTGAATTATGCAACGGATCTGCCGATCACGGTTTTGGTGGTGATTGCCGGGGCTTTGACCGGGGTGATTGGGGCCTTTTTTGCGTTGCCTGCATTACGCATGCGCGGATTGTATCTGGCGCTGGTCACTTTGATGGTGGCGGCCTTGTTTCAGATTTTCTTTAATGCCTTTCAGTTTCCCAATGGGGGGGACGGCTTTTGGGGCGTGGCGCAGAAATCAGCAGGTGCTGTGCGCCGGCCGGGCATCGCGGAAAGCGATATCGGTTATTTCCGCTATGTTTTGGTCGCGCTTGCTGCGTCATTTGTTTTGATCGGACTGCACAAGACCAGCGCCCCCGGACGGGCCTGGGCGATGACCCGCCAATCCGAGGCCAATGCCATGGCCGCAGGCATCAATGTGACGTTTTACAAGCTGTGGGCCTTTGCTTTGTCGGGCTTCTTGGCGGGCGTTTCCGGCGCTTTGCTGTCTGGTGCCTTGGGTCAATTGGATGCGCGCAGTTTTCTTGCGGGTGAAGGCATCCTGTTGTTTGCCCTTGCGGTGGTGGGCGGTGTGTTCAGCTGGCTTGGGGCCATTCTGGCGGGCCTGCTTTATAAATTACTGCCCGCGGTGTTCAACGATCTGGGCCTAAGTGCCGACATTGCGATGATCATATTTGGCGCAGCCCTGATGCACGCCATCATGACCGCCCCTCAGGGTATCGCAGGGCAGATTTTGGACGCATTCAAAAAAGGAGGCTCTGATGATTGAGATCTCGGATGTTACCGTCAAATATGGGGGCGTCGTGGCATTGGATCACGTGTCCCTGAAAATAACAGATGATGTTGTTGGCTTGATCGGCCCAAATGGTGCCGGCAAAACAACCCTGACAAATGCCTTTTCCGGCTTTGCCCCGGTTACCAGTGGCGCGATTGTTGTCAATGACACAAACTTGTTTGACCTGCCAGCACATGAACGCGCCCGCTGGGGTCTGGCGCGCAGCTTTCAAAAGGTGCAGATTGTGCCGGACCTGACCGTGCAAGACCATTTGAAAGCAGTCATGGACAGCAAGGGCATCAGCAAATCGCAGCGCCCTGACGTGATTTCCAAAGTGTTGGACTTTGTTGGCATCAGCGACATTCGTCTGAAATTGGGCGCAGAATTGAACCCCTATCAGCGGCGCATGACCGAAATCGCGAAATGCTTGATCGGCAGCCCGCGGATTGTTTTGCTGGATGAGCCGGGCGGGGGCTTGTCAGAGGCCGAAATGCAGCATCTGCGGAAAGTCATTCGGGGCATACATCCGGAATTTGGCGCGCAAATCTTGATGGTGGATCACGATGTGGATCTGATCCGCGATGTCTGTGCATCAACAGCGGTTTTGGATTTCGGCAAATTGATTGCCTTTGGTCCAACCGAAGACGTCTTGGCTGATGAAATTGTAAAAACCGCTTATCTGGGCCGGTGAGGAGAGAACATGCTGGAAATCAAGGATGTCACTGTGCAAGGCAGCACCCGTCGCGTGGTCGACGGCGTGTCGCTGAATGTTGCAGAGGGCGAGATCGTCGCGCTTCTGGGGCCAAACGGGGCCGGAAAATCAGAGCTGGTTCTGGGCATTGCCGGGGTGATGCCTCTGACGGGCAACGTGCTGATTGATGGCACCGAAGTCGCCACAAGTAGCCCACAGAATGTCCGGGCGCATGGCATTGCCGCAATTCCCGAAGGGCACCATACGTTGGGTGGGCTGTCGGTGCTGGATAATCTACGCGCCGCTGGCCCGACATTAGCGGATGACGCGCTGGAACACTCTGTGCAGGCGGCCTTTGAGATCTTTCCGGAATTGCGTGAAAAAGCCCATCTGGCCGCTGGTTCGTTATCAGGCGGGCAACAACAAATGGTGGCGATTGCCCAGGCTCTGGTATCGCGCCCAAAGGTGATGCTGCTAGATGAAATGTCTTTGGGTCTGGCACCGGTCATTATCGAAAGACTGGTGGGCGTCGTGCGCAGCCTGCGCGACAAAGGCATGGGGATTTTACTGATCGAGCAATTCACCCATCTGGCTCTGGATGTAGCGGATCGAGCGCATGTGATCACGCAGGGCAAGCTGACCTATTCGGGCACGCCCACGGACCTAAAGCAGGATCGCGGCATTCTGGAAAGGGCCTATCTGGGCTAAGGCCAAATGCCAAACCCAAGTCCGGCCCCAGATTCTATGGCCGGACCTGTCTGACGTTGCGGGTCAGTGCGGTGTCTGATCGGGATGAGCCTTGGCAAAGGCGGGGAGGCTTTCGAGCCGCGCCGCAATCGCGCTCATTTTTGGCATTTGGCTCAGATCAACGTCCCATCGCTTGGCGTTATACATCTGGGGCATCAAGCAAACATCAGCCAGGCTCACGCAGTCGCCATATGAATAAACCCCATCAGACAGCATGTTTTCATAGGCCATAAGCCCCTTGGTGATGAAATGCTGCATCCACTGCTTGTTTTCGATGGCCTGTTGCGACTGTTGCACGGCGTATTTGGCGACGCTCAGATTGCAGATCGGGTGGATTTCCATCGCGATGGCAAAAGCCAGCGCCCGCACCTGTGCCCTTGCTTTTGGATCCTCTGGCAACAATCCCAAGTTCCGGGTTTCATCCAGATATTCGATGATCGCAACAGATTGCGTCAGCAGGATGCCATCAATTTCCAGGGCAGGTACCAGACCCTGTGGATTACGTTTCATATGGGCCGCGCCTTGGTGTTCCGCCGCCAAAAGATCCACGATCTGTGTCTGCCATTCCATATCTGCAAGCCCCAGCGCAATTCTGACGCGGTAGCTCGCTGAGGACCGCCAGTAGTCATATAAAATCGTCATTTTGGTGTGTCCTTTTGCAGAATGGTCAAAGCAAAATTGGCGCGCGCAGTTTCAAATTTCGGGCGCCAATCAGGTTTTGCAGCCGCATTGCAGAGGAATGGGCCGCGTGGAGTTGGTAATTCAATATTTTGCCGCAAATACGGTTTCATCTGCAACAAATAACTTGACTAAGTTTCATTTGCAACTAATTTCAGAGGCAAGATAATGGCCGAGTCGTTTGGACAACGCCTGCGATGGTACAAGAGGAAAATCATGACTGACACTGGATTGACCAGCTCTGAGAACACCATGGGTATTACCCCAGGATATATGCCGGGTTTTGGCAATGACTTTGAAACCGAGGCTCTGCCGGGGGCACTGCCCAAGGGCATGAACAGCCCGCAAAAATGTGCCTATGGTCTGTATGGTGAACAGCTCACAGGCACCGCGTTTACAGCGCCAAGCCATCAAAATGAGCGCACCTGGTGCTATCGCATTCGTCCTTCAGTGAAACATGTCGGGCGCTTTAACAAGATTGAAAATCCATATTGGAAATCTGCGCCGCATGTGCTGGAAGATGTGGTGTCACTGGGCCAATATCGCTGGGATCCCATTCCCCATAGCGGTGAAAAACTGACCTGGATCACCGGGATGAAAACGGTGACTACCGCAGGTGATGTCTACACACAGGTTGGTATGGCAACGCATGTCTATCTTGTGACCGAAAACATGCAGGATGAATATTTCTTTTCCGCAGATTCCGAGCTGCTGGTGGTGCCGCAAGAAGGCCATCTGCGCTTTTGTACCGAATTGGGTGTGATTGACATTGCCCCCAAAGAGATAGCCATTCTTCCCCGTGGATTGGTGTATCGGGTTGAACTGCCAGACGGCAAACCAGCGCGCGGTTTTGTGTGTGAAAACTATGGTCAGAAGCTAGAGCTTCCAGGGCGCGGACCCATCGGGGCCAATTGCATGGCCAACCGCCGGGATTTTAAAACCCCAGTGGCCGCTTTTGAAGACCGTGACGCGCACTCGCGCGTGGTGATCAAATGGCAGGGTCAGTTCCATGAGACCTTCATTGACCATTCGCCTCTGGATGTTGTCGCCTGGCATGGCAATTATGCGCCCTGCAAATACGACCTGAGCGATTATTGCCCAGTTGGCGCGATCCTGTTTGACCACCCTGATCCCTCGATCTTTACTGTGCTGACCGCCCCATCTGGTGTGCCGGGCACCGCGAATATTGACTTTGTGCTGTTCCGCGAACGCTGGATGACCATGGAAGACACCTTCCGTCCGCCTTGGTACCACAAAAACGTCATGTCCGAACTGATGGGCAATATTTATGGTGAATATGATGCAAAGCCAGATGGGTTTGCCCCAGGTGGGATCAGCTTGCACAATATGATGCTGCCGCATGGGCCGGATCAGCAAGCCTTTGACAAGGCCACCCACAGCAACCTCGGCCCAGAAAAGCTGGATAAGACGATGTCCTTTATGTTTGAGACGCGTTTCCCGCAGCATCTGACCGAATTCGCCGCCAAAGAGGCCCCGCTGCAAGATGACTACATCGCTTGCTGGGACAGCCTTGAAAAGAATTTTGATGGAACGCCTGAAGGCAATTGGAAAAGATAAGGAACTGAGATGACACTGCTCAAAAGCTGGGTCCAGAGCGCGAACACCTCCGAGACCGACTTCCCTTTGAACAATCTGCCATATGGCGTGTTCTCTACCGATGGCACCGCCCGTTGCGGTGTTGCTATCGGCGACCAAATTCTGGATGTGACGGCGTTGGAAACCGCGGGCCTATTGCAGCTGGACGGCGGTCCGTTGCTGCAAAACGGTGTCTGGAATGACGTGATGGCCGCAGGGCCCGACGTTTGGAAGACGCTGCGCGCTGATCTGCAGGCCGCGTTGACCGAAGGCGCGGACCAACAAGCCGCATTGGCCGCGCATTTGGTGGCACAGGCGGATGCAACCCTGCATATGCCAATCACCGTTGCGGAATATACCGACTTTTATGCCGGCAAAAACCACGCAATCAACGTAGGATCGATGTTCCGCGACCCGGCAAATGCATTGCCGCCAAATTGGCTTTCAATTCCAATTGGCTACAATGGCCGCGCCTCTTCGGTTGTGGTGTCTGGCACAGATGTGGTGCGCCCCAATGGCCAGCTCAAAGGCCCGAACGACGAACATCCACGCTTTGCGCCCTGTGCCCGGTTTGACCTCGAACTGGAAATGGGGGCGATTGTTGGGCAGCCCTCTGAGGGCATGGTTTCGGTGCAGCAAGCAGACGACATGATCTTTGGCTATGTGTTGCTGAACGACTGGTCTGCACGCGACATCCAAGCGTGGGAATATCAACCTCTAGGCCCGTTTCAGGCGAAAGCCACTGCAACTTCGATCAGCCCATGGATCGTGACAAAAGCGGCGCTTGAGCCTTTTCGTACCGCGACACCAGAGCGCGAGCGCCCACAGCTGGCATACCTCAGCGAACCAGGGCCGATGCTTTATAATATCGATCTCGAAGTTGGCCTGTCCCCCGAAGGTCAGAACGAAAGCGTTATCGCACGCACCAACTACAACGAGATGTATTATTCGGCAGCGCAACAATTGTGCCACCACACCACATCTGGCTGCACCATGCGGGTCGGAGATTTGTTGGGGTCTGGCACAATTTCAGGACCACAAAAAGAAAATCGCGGATCGATGCTGGAACTCAGTTGGGGGGGCAAAGAACCCATGACACTTGCAACCGGCGAAACCCGCTCGTTTCTCGAAGATGGCGATACGCTGACGTTGCGCGGTGCAGCCAAAGGAGACGGGTATCGCGTCGGCTTTGGCGCTTGCAAGGGTACAATCCTGCCCGCGCCCGCAGTGCCTGACTGGGCAAAATAACCAAAGCCCGCCCCGGGCGTTAACCGGGGCAACAACCTGAATCACATGTAACTTGGAACGCGCAGTCCAAGAAGGAGAGAGTTATGTCTAAGGCCTTTGCCTCTGCTGGCGATATGGAAGATAAAAAAATCAGCTTCACCAAAGTTGGCGAGGGGCTTTATGCCTTCACCGCTGAAGGCGATCCAAATACCGGTGTGATCATCGGCGACGACAGCGTGATGATTGTCGAAGCCCAAGCCACCCCGCGGTTGGCCCGCAAGGTCATCGAATGTGTCCGCTCTGTCACCGACAAACCGATCAGCCATGTGGTGCTGACGCATTATCATGCGGTGCGGGTTTTGGGGGCCTCGGCCTATGGCGCACGTGAAATCATTATGTCTGACACCGCCCGGTCCATGGTGGCTGAACGAGGCCAGGAAGATTGGGACTCTGAATTTGACCGTTTCCCGCGCCTGTTTCAGGGCCACGAAGAAATTCCCGGTCTGACCTATCCGACAACCACATTCAGCGATGCAATGACGGTTTATCTTGGCAATCGCCGCGTGGACATCATGCATCTGGGCCGTGCGCATACAGCCGGGGATGCGGTCGTCTGGGTGCCGGACCAAGAGGTGATGTTCACCGGTGACATCGTGGAATACCACTCGGCCTGCTATTGTGGCGATGGCCACTTTGGCGATTGGGCAGACACATTGGCCAATATCGCAGCCTTTGAACCCAAATCTATAGCACCCGGTCGCGGCGATGCGCTGGTGGGCGAAGAGATGGTGGCCAAGGCTTTGGCCGCAACCGAAGACTTTGTGTCCTCGACCTACAAACCCGTGGCACGTGTGGTCGCGCGCGGCGGCAGCTTAAAAGAAGCCTGGGACGCAGTGCGCGCCTCATGTGACGACAAGTTCAAAGACTATGCGATCTACGAACATTGCCTGCCGTTCAATGTGGCACGCGCCTATGACGAAGCCCGTGGCATCGATACCCCGCGTGTTTGGACCGCCGCGCGCGACAAAGACATGTGGAATGCTCTGCAAAACTAATCGTAACTGACAAGGGAGGATTTGCCATGTTTCAGGATCGCTATCCGCTTGCGTTCAAGCTGTACCCCTATGAACGGTCAGCTGACCAAGATCAATCGATCCCCGTTCGCCACCCCGTTGTCGTTATGGGAGGTGGTCCCATCGGGCTGGGCATTGCTCTAGACCTTGGCCGTCAGGGCGTGCCGGTGGTTGTGCTGGATGACCACGAAGGCATCGGCATGGGCAGCCGGGCGATTTGTTTTGCCAAACGCACGCTTGAAATCGCAGATCGCTTTGGCTGTGGCGACGCGATGGTCGACAAAGGCGTTGTCTGGAACATCGGCAAAGTCTTTCACGATGATCGCCAGGTTTTTGAGTTCAACCTCTTGCCCGAGGAAGGCCACAAGAACCCGGCGTTTATTAACCTGCAACAGCCCTATTTCGAACGGTTTCTGTTTGAACAGATCCAAGCCGAAATCGCAAAAGGCGCGCCCATCGAAATTCGCGGCAAAAACCGCGTCGAATCTGTGGACCCGCTGGACGATCATGTCGGTCTGACGGTCTTAACCCCAGAAGGTGAATATCAGCTAGAGGCCGATTGGTTGATTGGCTGTGACGGGGCCAGTTCGCCTCTGCGCAGCATGATGGGCCTAGAATTTGATGGCCGGGTGTTCCAGGATAGTTTCCTGATCGCCGACATTCGCATGAAGGCCGAATATCCAACAGAACGCTGGTTCTGGTTTGAACCGCATTTCAAATCAGGCGCGTCAGCATTGCTGCACAAACAGCCCGATGATGTCTGGCGTATCGATTTTCAAATCGGCTGGGACGCGGACCGCAAGGAGGAAATGAAAGAAGCGAACATACGCAAACGTTTGGATGCGATGTTAGGCGATGATGTCGAATATGACATGGTCTGGTCTTCGATCTATACCTTCCAATGCAAACGCATGGAGAGCTTCCGCCACGGTCGG
The DNA here is from genome assembly GCF_040364665.1 of Cognatishimia sp. WU-CL00825. Lineage (NCBI taxonomy): Bacteria > Pseudomonadati > Pseudomonadota > Alphaproteobacteria > Rhodobacterales > Paracoccaceae > Cognatishimia > Cognatishimia sp. WU-CL00825. The sequence continues at coordinate 14,718 of NZ_BAABWX010000011.1, read as the reverse complement.
GTGATCTTTGCCGGTGACAGCGCGCATCAGGTCTCTCCCTTTGGGGCAAGGGGGGCCAACTCCGGCATGCAGGACGTGGACAACCTCGGTTGGAAACTTGGCATGGTGGTCAACGGAACCGCGCCAGAAACCCTGATCGACAGCTATTCGGAAGAACGCGTGTACGGCGCCGAGGAAAACATCCGCAACTCCACGCGCTCTACGGATTTCATTTCGCCAAAATCCAAGGTCAGCTATCAATTCCGCAACGCCATCCTTGACCTCTCCAGCGATTATGAATTTGCAAGACCACTGGTGAATTCGGGCCGACTGTCGATGCCCTGTACCTATGATGGCCTGTCTTTGAACGCTGCCGATGACTTGGCCGGCCCAGACAGAACCCGCGTTGGCAGCCCCTGCCCAGATGCGCCGGTCGGCTCTGGCTTTCTGCTGGACCATTTGGGCGACCAATTTGTTCTGTTGGGTCTGAACCAAGATGTGCCCGACATGCAGGAAGTTGATGGTATCGCGATAAAGGGGGTCTCCTTGGACCTGTCCAACGCGGCGCACGAATTGCTGCGCGCGCGCTATCTGGGCACCGAAGAGAGCGCGGTTTATCTGATCCGTCCGGACCAACATGTTGCCGCACGCTGGCCTGCTTTTGACGCAGACAGCGTTGCCCAGGCCCTGAAAACAGCTTGCGGAAAGGAATAAGTCATGGGTGAATTGAACACCAAAGCCAACATTGCGGATGCAGATCAATTCTATGAAGATCTGATCAACGCCCATGCGGGCCTGTCAGAGGATGAGAGTCAGGCGCTGAATTCGCGATTGATCCTGCTCTTGGCCAATCATGTGGGCGACATGAATGTCTTGAGCCAAGCACTCGCAGCTGCACGGGCAGAGCCTTAGAACACAGTGCAAACTGCACTTGCACCGGGGCAGCAATCACACCGCTTCGCAAAAGAAACATAATACATCTTATGCGAACTGTTCTCGTATTAGGGTGCGCGCTACTTCCAAGTGCGACTCCTATTAGAAACCAATGGGCTATCTAATAGGAGATCATGGCATGGCATCAAAGGGCCATCGCCTGATCTGCGCAGGCACATTCCTAGTCATCGCGGAGGAGCCGCCGTTGACCAAACCAAATTGCGTCACTGCTGCCTGGTCCGGATGTCGCGCATTGCGACACCCATTTCAGACCGAAAGGACCGCGCCAGAGAAGCCCCCGAAGAGAACCCACAGCGCAGGGCGATTTGCTCCTGGCTCAGTTGGGTCTCTTCCACAAGGTAGCGGGCTTTTTGCAGCCGAAACATTCTGAAATACTTGCCGGGAGACATGCCCAGCTCGCGCAGAAACAACCGACAAAGGGTGCGCTCTGCCAGTGACACCCGTTTGGCCAGCTCAAATGTCGTCAGGGGGGTTTCTATATTCTCGGCCATTACATCTATGGCCGCAAGCAGCTTTGGAGACCCGGTTTCGCGCAATTTTTGCGCCCCGCGACCCAATTGGTTTTGCCGCGTTGGATCATAGACAAACATACTAAAGGCATCAAAGGCCGCTGCCGGGCCAAACTGGCGTTTGATCAGATCCAAAAGCATGTCCAGAACCGCGCTGGCGCCGCCGCAGCTCAGATAACGCCCCGAACGCACAAACCGCGCTGTGGAAACAGATACATTTGAAAACGCCTCTTGAAAGGCGTCGATTTCCTGCCAGTGAATTGTCGCGCTATGCCCATCCAAGACCCCTGCCTCTGCCAACAGCCAAGACGCGGTATCAACCGCAATGATCAAAGGGGCATTTCGCGCAGCCAATCGCAAGGTGCTGGTCAGCTGTTTGCTGATCTGATCGCGCATATGATAGCCGGCAACAAGCACCAAGGTTGCATCGGTTTGGCCCGGATTAAATGTGCCATCTGGCCTGATGCGCAACCCGCTCGAGCTAGTGACCTCTGCACCAGTCAACGTGGTGATGCGCCAACTCAGCTGCGCCCCTAACGAGCGCAGCTGCACATCGCGCAAAGGCTCCAGGGCGCTCGCGAGCACCATGTTTGAAAATCCATCAAACAGCAAAAACTCAAATTTGGCAGGCATATTTGACGACATTTGTAACAAATATGGCGAGAAATGAGTGTAGCGCAAGGTATTATGTTGCCTAGCTTCTTGCCATGGGACGTCACCGCCCCACGCGTTTGTCACTTAGAAATGTGCTGCCAGTTTTCGACAGTAGCTGTCTCAAAAACCTCTGCGCTGTTTTGCACAGGCAAGAAAGCAACGGCCAAGGCAATGGCAAACGGTATCTCGGGTGCGCAAGACACCCCAAATTTCACGACCTACGGGGATCAACTTTATGCCTCTGACTATGAACCGAGATGTTTTTATCACCTGCGCTGTTACCGGATCTGGCAGCACACAAGATCGCAGCCCACATGTGCCTCGTTCGCCCAAGCAAATCGCAGAGTCGGCGATTGATGCTGCCAAGGCTGGCGCCGCTGTGGTGCATTGCCATGTGCGCGACCCTGAAACCGGGACCCCAAGCCGTGATTTGGCCCTGTATCGGGAGTTGACCGACCGGGTGCGCGACGCCGAGGTCGATGTTGTTTTGAACCTGACCGCAGGTATGGGCGGCGACATTGTGTTTGGCTCTGCAGAGGCCCCCTTCCCCGTCAATGCATCCGCCACCGACATGATCGGTGCCACCGAACGCTTGGCCCATATTGCCGAATGCCTGCCAGAAATCTGCACACTGGATTGCGGCACAATGAATTTCGCCGAAGCAGACTATGTGATGACAAACACCCCGGGCATGTTGCGCGCCATGGGGCAAATGATGACTGACCTTGGGGTAAAACCAGAAATCGAAGCCTTTGACACTGGCCATCTTTGGTTTGCGACCCAACTTGTGAAAGAGGGAATTCTAACGTCACCCGCCTTGGTTCAGCTTTGCATGGGCGTGCCCTGGGGCGCTCCAAATGACCTCAATACTTTTATGGCCATGGTCAACAATGTGCCCTCTGACTGGACATGGTCCGCCTTTAGCCTTGGCCGCGATCAAATGCCTTATGCGGCGCAATCAGTGCTGGCCGGCGGCAATGTGCGTGTTGGTTTGGAAGACAATCTCTGGCTTGGCAAAGGTGTTCTTGCCACCAATGCGCAACTGGTTGAACGCGCTGTTGGTGTCATCGAAGGCATGGGCGCAAAGGTCATTGGCCCCGCAGAGGTGCGCAGCAAACTTGGCCTGACCAAACGCGCGCGGGTGGCCGCATGAACAACACAGCTAAAACCGCAACAATCATCGGCGGCGGCGTCATTGGCGGCGGCTGGGTGGCCCGCTTTCTTCTGAACGGCTGGAACGTCAATGTCTTTGACCCGGATCCTGAGGCAGAGCGTAAGATCACCGAAGTTCTGACCAACGCCCGACGCGCCCTGCCCGCTCTCTATGACAAATTGCTGCCCACCGAAGGCACGCTTTGTTTTCACAGTGACCTAAAACAGGCTCTAAACAACACCCATTGGGTGCAAGAAAGCATTCCTGAACGTCTAGAGCTCAAGCATAAAATCCATGCGCAGATACAGGAATTTGCCCCAAAGGCCGCGGTCATCGGCTCGTCCACCTCTGGGTTTAAACCATCAGAGCTAAACCAAGGCACAGGTCGCATCATCGTCGCGCATCCTTTCAATCCGGTCTATTTGCTGCCTTTGGTGGAACTGGTCGGAGACAGCGAGATTTGCGCAACCGCCGCTGATCTGCTGCGCTCAATCGGAATGTACCCGCTGACCGTGCGCAAAGAAATCGACGCCCATATCGCAGATCGACTGCTGGAGGCTGTCTGGCGCGAGGGCCTGTGGCTGATCAAAGATGGCATCTGTTCAACAGAAGAATTGGACGAAGCTGTGCGCATGGGTTTTGGCCTGCGTTGGGCGCAAATGGGCCTGTTTGAAACCTACCGCATCGCCGGCGGCGAAGCAGGCATGAAACATTTCATGACCCAATTTGGCCCGGCTCTACAATGGCCCTGGACCAAACTCATGGACGTGCCGGACTTCACAGAAGACCTGGTGAATATGATTGCGGATCAGTCCGACGCCCAATCCGGTCACATGTCGATCCGCGCGCTTGAGCGCCTGCGCGACGACAATCTAGTGGGCATGATGCGCGCGCTCAAACTGTCAGGCAGTGGCGCTGGTGGCGTGCTGAACACCCACGAAGCCACCCTGCCCGAAATCGCCTCTGTCGATCTGCCCATCACGGTCAACCGGGTGATTCCGCAAAGCTGGACTGACTATAACGGCCATATGAACGAGGCCCATTATCTCGAAGTCTCAGCCCAGGCCACCGACCGCTTTATGGAGATAATCGGTGCGGACGCCGCCTATGTGACCGCCGGTCAAAGCTACTTCACCGTGGAAAACCACATGCAATTTCTGGCCGAACTACATGCCGGCGACGCAATTCACGTTACCACCCACGTTCTCAAGGGCGACGGCAAGAAAATGCAACTGTTCCACACCCTCACCAAAGCCGACGGCACCGCCGCTGCAACCGTCGAAACACTGTTGATCCACATGGATCTTAAGGCGCGCAAAACATCGCTCCCTGCAGCACATGTTGCTGACAATCTGGCCAACTACGCGCGGGCGCACATGAATTTGCCCGCGCCCAACCGCACCAAAAGAAATGTAGCCAGCGGCAATTAACAACCTGCCTTCCAGATTCTTTCCCCCAGACGGTGGGCACATCCGGCGGATCAGCCAGCATTGACTGATCCACCTTCAAAACGCGGGAACCAACAAAACACAATAAAACCAAACAGGGAGACAGTGCATGTCTGAACACACACCCAATTCAGACCTTGTTGCAAAACAAGGCTTCTTTACCGGGCTTCATCCCGGCATGAGTATCGCCGCAAAGGGCATGATTGCTGCCTTTGTGATCTTCACCGTCATGAACGTCGAATTTGCCGGTGGACTGTATAAATCCATCCGTAGCTGGATCGAAAATGGCCTAAGCTTTTACTACATCACTTTATTTTCGGTCGGTTTGTTCGTCTGCCTTTGGCTGATGTTCTCCCGCCACGGAAAAATTCGCTTGGGCGATGATGACTCGCGCCCCGAATTCAGCAACTTCAGCTGGTTTGCGATGCTCTTCTCAGCCGGCATCGGAATTGGTATTCTCTTCTTTGGCGTTGCCGAGCCAATTTTCTACTTCGATAACACCGAAGTATGGGGTTACCCGAACAATCCGCATGCCGATCAGCAGGGCCACACCGAAATGAACATGCAGCGCGCGATCGACGCGATGCGCGTAACGTTCTTTCACTGGGGTTTTCATGGTTGGGCATTCTACGTTCTTGTTGGCCTTAGCCTTGCCTATTTTGGCTTCCGCAAGAAACTGCCGCTGACGCTACGTTCAGCGCTTTACCCACTGCTTGGCGATCGGATTTATGGTCCCTGGGGTCACGCCGTAGACTTGCTTGCTGTGTTTGGCACTGTATTTGGTGTCGCAACATCGCTTGGCTTGGGCGTCAGTCAAATGGCCGCCGGTCTAAACCATCTCTTTGGCATAGATTCAGGGCTAAATACCAAACTGATCTTGATCGCCGTTGTTTCAGTGATCGCCACTGCCTCTGCGGTTTCTGGCGTTGGCAAAGGCATTCGTATCCTGTCAGAATGGAACATCTGGCTTTCCATCATCCTGCTCACTGCATTTGTCGTCCTAGGGCCATTCCAATGGCTGATGGGCTTCTTTGTAACCAGCATTGGTGACTACCTCTGGAACTTCGTTCCCATGGGCTTCTGGACGGCGACCGAAAGCGAAGAGATCGCTTGGCAAGGTGGCTGGACAATCTTCTATTGGGGTTGGTGGATTTCATGGTCACCATTTGTCGGTGTCTTTATCGCACGGATTTCTCGTGGTCGTACAATCCGTGAATTCATGATCGGCGTTATGTTTGTGCCAACAACCATTACGTTCTTCTGGCTATGTATGTTCGGCGGAAATGCAATCTGGCAAGAGCTTCACATGGCCGGCGGCCCGGCAGTCGATGGCGGTGCAGGGATCATTCAGATTGTGCGTGATTGGAACTTGCCAAGCGCATTGTTTAGCACCATCGACAACATCGGATCAACAAGCGGTGTTGAATGGATCAGCTGGCCTTTGTCCTTGCTGACAACATTCCTGTTGTTCTCATGGTTCATCACATCTTCGGATTCCGGGACTTTGGTAATCACAACTATGCTGTCCATGGGGGATGAAAATCCGCCCAAGAAATTCCGTATCATCTGGGGTTTGGGTCAGGGCGTTGTCGCTGCGTCTTTGCTGCTTGCCGGAGGATTGGGAGCTTTGCAGACAGCCTCTATTGCTGCCGCCTTCCCGATATCCTTTGTTTTGATATTGATGATCTGGGGGCTGCTGAAATCTTTGAGCGAAGATTCCTCAGCGACACCAATCTCGAGCAATACTTTTGCCCCAGATGGAACCCGCATCACGCAAGAGCTTAAAGCATAACACGCGCGCCAGCCCTGCGGGGCTGGCGCAATTTCTGCCCTGAATGCATCGATCTTACCGAATTTGACGCAGGGCCCGCGGCGTCTGTCCAAACAGCGCCTTGAACGCCCGTGTCATGGCACTTGCATTTTCATACCCACAGCGATTTGAAATCTCGGTCACAGATTGATCTGTTTCCGTCACCAATTTGCGCGCATAGGTCAGCCGCAAGCGTCGATACACGGCCATAGGCGTCTCCTGCAATTCGTCGCGCATCCGCAATTCCAAAGCGCGTTGACTTGCCCCAACTTTGCGCGCCAGCTCTGAAATCGAAAGTGTTTGTTCCAGGTTTTCCTGCATCAGATGCAAGGCCCGATCCACCATCCGCCCGCTTGATTTGCGCGCCAGTGAATACGAGCGTGCGGCCTCGTTTGTCATGAACAACCGCGCAACATCAACCGTCAGCAAAGCCCCGTGATCTCGGCCAATCAAATGCATGACAACGTCAAATGCGGCCATCGCCCCAGTGCAGGTGATGCGCGCGCCATCGATCACATAACGTTCACGCAGGGCCTCACAATTTGGAAAGGTCTCTTCAAAGCTGGCCAACTCGTCCCAATGGATCGTCGCTTGATAGCCCTCCAGCAAACCCGCCCGTGCCAAAAGCCAGCTGCCCGTGTCAAAGCCCGCAATGGTGCCGTACCGTTGGGCCGCTAGGCGAATTTGCATCACCGTGTCGCGCCCATCTAAGGCCCGAACCCCATAAGACGGCATCACGATCAACAGATCCCCAGAACCAGCACTCAGCGCATCGTGCGGCGCAATCTGCAACCCGCTAGAGCTCTGCACGCTTTGGCCGTCCAACGTCAAAAACCGCCAGGCATACAGATGGGTCCGCGACAGACTGTTGGCTGCGCGCAGCGGCTCCACGATGTTTGCTAAACAGTGGTTTGAAAAATCATCAAACAACAAAAGATCGATTTGCTGGGTTGGATTCGGCGATTCTTTCGCTTTCTGCATGAAGAACACCAAATACTGCACAGTATTCAATTGCAACCACGGTTTTACTGGCGACAGCAAAAAGGAGTCGCCCCATGCATTTTGGCCTCAGCGAAGAACAAGAGATGATTGTCTCGACGGTGCGCAGCTTCGTCGAAAATGAAATTTATCCACACGAAGCCGAAGTCGAGCGCGCCGGGCAAGTGCCGCATGCACTTGGCGAAAAGATCAAACAAAAATGCATCGACCTTGGGTTTTACGCCTGCAATTTCCCAGAGGACGTCGGCGGCGCGGGTCTAAGCCATATGGATTTCACCCTGGTTGAACGCGAACTTGGGCGCGGCTCTATGGCCCTGACGCATTTCTTTGGTCGCCCCCAGAACATTCTTATGGCCTGTAACCCAGAGCAAAAAGACCGCTATCTATTGCCCGCCGTTCGGGGCGAGAAAATGGACGCCTTGGCGATGACTGAACCTGATGCGGGATCAGATGTGCGCGGCATGAAATGCCAGGCGCTGCGCGATGGTGGCGACTGGGTGGTCAACGGATCCAAACATTTCATCTCCGGGGCTGAACACGCTGATTTCTTTATTGTGTTCATTGCCACCGGCGTAGACGAAACCCCACGCGGCCCCAAAAAACGCATCACAACCTTTCTCGTAGATCGTGACACCCCGGGGTTTGAAGTGCGTGACGGATATAATTCCGTTTCCCATAAAGGCTATAAAAACTACGTTCTGTATTTTGACAATTGCCGCTTGCCAGACACGCAGGTTTTGGGCCAAGTCGATGGCGGATTTGCCGTGATGAACGATTGGCTTTATGCCACCCGCTTGACCGTAGCCGCCTTTAGCGTTGGCCGGGCGCGTCGTTGCTTTGACTATGCGCTTAACTATTCAGTTGATCGAAAACAATTCGGACAAAGCATCGGTAAATTTCAGGGTATTAGCTTTCAGCTTGCTGATATGATTACCGAAATCGACGCCGCTGATTGGATGACTTTGGCGGCGGCATGGCGGCTTGACCAAAAACTGCCGTCCAATCGCGAAATCGCATCCGCCAAACTTTATGCCTCTGAAATGCTGGGGCGGGTCACCGACACCACCTTACAAATCTTTGGCGGCATGGGGTTGATGGATGATTTCCCAATAGAGCGCTTTTGGCGCGATGCCCGCGTCGAGCGCATTTGGGACGGCACATCTGAAATTCAGCGCCACATCATTTCCAGAGATCTTCTGCGTCCACTTGGGGCCTAAGATCTTGCTTTGGCGGCGAAAGAAACGGTTTTGTCTGCTCTCTCAGCACCGTTTCATTCGCCGTCCGGGGCCAATTTAGAAACTTGGATCCTTCTATGACACGCGACCTAGACCGCCTCTTCAATCCAAAAACCATCGCAGTGATTGGCGGGGGTGCTTGGTGCGAGCAAGTTATTCGGCAATCACAGGCCATGCATTTCGCAGGTCAGATTTGGCCGGTAAATCCCAATCGCACTGACATCTGCGGCCTGCCCGCCTTTGCCTCACCAGGTGACCTCCCCTCAGGCCCAGATGCGGCCTTTGTAGGGGTGAACCGGCATCTTACCCTTGATGTTGTCGCCCAGCTTTCAAAAATTGGAACCGGGGGCGCTGTGTGTTTCGCTAGCGGCTTTTCCGAAGCCTCCGCCGAAGACGGCACCGCAGTCGGATTGCAATCAGATCTGGTTATGGCCGTTGGCGACATGCCGATTTTGGGTCCCAATTGCTATGGCTTTATCAATGCATTGGATGGGGCATTGTTGTGGCCGGATCAGCACGGCTGTACCCCCGTAGACCGCGGGGTCGCGATCATCACCCAAAGCTCTAATATTGCCATCAATCTGACGATGCAAAAGCGTGGCCTGCCTATCGCCTATACCATCACTTGCGGCAACATGGCCCAGACCACGCAGGCGCAAGCAGCCCTAGCGCTGTTGAACGACCCGCGCGTCACGGCCATTGGTCTGCACGTCGAAGGTTTTGGCGACCTCCGAGAATGGGAAACCCTTGCACAGCGTGCTTATGAAAAACGCATTCCCTTGGTTGCTCTCAAAGTGGGGGCTTCAGATCAAGCGCAACAAGCCACCGTGTCCCACACCGCTTCTTTGGCGGGCAGCGATGTTGGGGCGCAGGCGCTTTTGGATCGTCTTGGCATACCTCGATTGAAATCCTTGCCAGCCTTTCTGGAAACCCTCAAACTTTTGCACGTCAACGGCCCGCTTGCGTCTGGAAATATCGCCTCCATCAGTTGCTCTGGCGGCGAGGCCAGCCTGATTGCGGATATGGCACTCGGCCGCAATGTGGCGTTTCCCAGCCTTTCGTCTGGGCAAAAAACCAACCTGCGAGCAGCGCTTGGCCCGCTTGTCTCACTAAGCAACCCGCTGGACTATCACACCTATATTTGGCGCGACGAAGCGGCAATGACCCAGGCATGGGCGGGCATGACTGGCAGCGATATCGCCTTGACGCTTTCCATTGTTGACTATCCAACAACAGATCCAACCGATTGGGGCTGCGCCACGCGCGCGGCCCAAAAAGTCCGTGCCCAAACCGAGGCCCCGTTTGCGATTGTCGCCACCCTGCCCGAGCTGCTGCCAGAGGCTGTTTCAAGCGACCTTATTTCCGGTGGAGTTGTGCCGTTTCACGGTCTGGACGAAGCGCTCGCTGCCATCGAAGCTGCTGCCCATATCAGACCTCCCTCTGCCCTGCCCCTTTGCCTGCCGCAAAACGCGCGGACCGCTGAAACCTTGACCGAAGCACAGTCCAAAACGGAACTGGCGGCCTTTGGTCTGCCGGTGCCACGTCACCAAATCACCTCGAGCACCACTGAGGTTGCGCAGGCAGTCAAAACTTTGCGCCCGCCCTTTGCAATAAAAGGCATGGGTTTGGCCCATAAGTCAGAGCATGGGGCCGTGCGTTTAGGGATCTCTGCCAAAGACGCAATAGCTGTGGCCGCAGACATTGCAACAGACGAAGTCTTAATAGAGGAAATGACCCTTGGCACAGTTGCAGAACTCTTGGTTGGTGTTGTGCGAGACCCGGCACATGGATTTGTCATGACGCTTGCGGCCGGTGGCATCCAAACCGAATTGTTACAAGACACCGCGTCATTTTTATTGCCCGCAAACCGCGATGACATCAAGGCAGCGCTGAATGCGCTTAGATGCGCGCCCTTACTGCACGGTTATCGTGGCAAACAAGGCATCAATCTGGACGCTCTGTTTGCCGCTATAGACACCCTGCAAACCTATGTAATTGATCAGGCAGATGTCTTGGAAGAAGTTGAAATTAATCCGCTCCTCTGCACCCAAGATCGGGTTGTTGCAGTCGATGCGCTTATCAGGAAAGGCTAGGATATGTCTGCTTTTAGAACACGACGCGAAGGCGCGATATTTGAACTCATTCTCGATCGCCCTAAAGCCAATGCCATTGATCTGGCCACCAGCTGTGAAATGGGCAAAGCCTTTGCCGCATTTCGCGATGACCCCAGCCTGCGGGTCGCGATTTTATCTGCGGCCGGAGACAAGTTTTTCTGCCCTGGTTGGGATCTGAAAGCCGCAGCCGAAGGCGACGCGGTTGACGGCGATTATGGTGTGGGTGGCTTTGGTGGTTTGCAGGAACTGCGAGATCTAAACAAGCCGGTCATCGCCGCCATCAATGGCATCGCTTGCGGTGGCGGGTTGGAATTGGCGCTGTCTGCCGACATGATTCTGGCCGCAGACCACGCAACCTTTGCGCTGCCAGAAATCCGCTCGGGCACCGTCGCGGATGCTGCCAGCATAAAGCTGCCAAAACGCATCCCTTATCATATTGCCATGGAATTGCTGCTGACGGGCCGCTGGTTTGATGCCCAAGAAGCTCAACGCTGGGGCTTGATAAATGACATCGTCACGGCGGATCAACTGATGGATCGCGCTTGGGAGCTTGCCCGGCTTTTGGCTTCGGGACCACCACTGGTTTACGCAGCAATCAAAGAAGTTGTGCGCAACGCAGAGGACAGCAAATTCCAAGACGCCATGAACCGTGTCACCAAACGCCAATTGCCAACGGTAGACGTTTTATACAGCAGCGAAGATCAGCTTGAAGGCGCCAAAGCCTTTGCAGAAAAGCGCGATCCAATTTGGAAGGGCCGCTAAGCTTACAGCCCCCTCAAAGCGCTCTTATTGACGGGGATATATTCTTTCTTGCTCTGAATTTCAGGTCAAAAGCTTCAGAATCCCACATTGGATTTATGAATAACTATTTGTTTTTATTGAGTTATTCAAGAAATTGCCAATTGGCAATTTCCTTACAAGTCCTCAGCACGGTCCAATAGGAACTTTTCTAGCAGTTTACGCAAGTCTGACGCTGGGGCGGACTTGTCGATCTCTAGGATAATCTGACGACCTTTGTCTTTCCGGGTGATGCTGAACCCGGTGCCTTTGGCGCTATAGACATGTTGTACCGATGGGCGCGGCTTGCGTTTGGTAAGCGTGCCCTGCCCCGCGCGCTTTAGCGCCTCTATCACTTTAGCGGCGTCATTCCATGGCAAGCCATCCGTGGTCGCGCCAGCGGCCCGCATCGACGCCAGCCATTCCGCTTTTTCGATCAACTGCTGCCGGGCCTTTGGCTGCGCTAATAGCGGCTTTAACGTCCGCGCATGCAGCTCTTTGATATCATTGGAATTGGGATAAGCTTTGACAATTTCATCCGGTAATTTCGCCAAATACAGATAGCGCGACAACCAGGCCTCGGAAACCTGTAACCGCTGCGCCATCGATTTTTGCTTGCCGCCATAATACAGTTTAACAGCACTCGCATAATCGCGCGCGCGCTCATAATCAGAGATATCCGCGCGGTCCCGGTTCTCGATATCTGCCAGGCGAAAGGCCTCTTCATCCGAGAGATCCCGCACCTCGACCAGATACTTGTATTGCGGGTAATTATTGGCCTGCAACCAAGAGATTGCGAAATGACGACGTGCGCCACAGATCACTTCAAAATCTGCATCCGGATTGTCTTCAACCCGCCGGACAATTGCCGGAAATTCCTGCCGGCCTTGTTGCTGTATGCCCTCGATCAAATCGGCACAGTTTTCCGGCGTCAACAGATCGTAATCGCGGTTATGACGTTCCCACATCTGGCAGCGCGCGGGGTCCACCCAATGCAAGGTTTTTTCGTCAACTTCGCCACCCAGTTTGTCACCGATGGCATTGCCGCGTTTCAGAAACCGGCCTGCGCCGCGTTCTTTCTTGGGGCTACGATCTTCTGATCCAATCCCGCTTAGAACCGCATCAAAAATTGCATCGTGTTTCTTGGTCATAATAACCCCTCCCGGCTTAGGGCTTCGCGTTGACTTGGCCATGTTTTGCGCATCAGAATTTCGACCTCTTTGCCAATGGCATCCAAATAAGCCCTACAACGCTTGTGGGTCTCGGTGCGCGTGCTTGCATTGGTCATCTCATAAACCGTCAATAAATTGGCGGTGGCATTGTCGATTTCAGCGGAATCTTTAAGAACAGATTGCAGCATATCACCGGCAAACACCGCATCCATCATACGCTTGATCGCCACATGGGCGGATTTCCCATCGTTCATCTTTGTGGCGAGAATCTTAACAAACTTATAACTATGGGTGCCGCCCACTTTCTCTAGCTCTGCCAAGGTGCTGGTCATCATTTTCAAGAAATGCACAGTCGAGCCAAAATCGACGTTATTGGGTGGGGTAGGCACTAATATCGCGTCCGCCGCGCGCAGGACGGACAGCGAAATCATACCAAGCGCCGGGGGGGGATCCAGCAAAATGACATCAAAGTGATCGCGGATTGTGTTGATGCCATCCCGGAGCCGATCCAGGACAAAGCCGGATTCTCTGGCCATGCGTCCTGCCAGTTCATATTCGGCATCATACAGACCCAAATTCGCCGCGATCATCGCAATTCCTGGCCAATAAGTGGCCCGCAAAGCATAGCGCAATTCCTGTGGTCCGCCGTGACGAAAGAACGGATAAAGTGTTTCTTCGTCTTCATCGATGTCGATATCGGGATTCAGGCCCAGAATGGATGTGGTCGAGGCCTGGCTGTCACAATCGATAACGCAAACCCGGTAACCTTGCAGCGCCAAATATTGCGAAAGATGCGTGACGAGGGTCGATTTTCCAACGCCGCCTTTGAAATTCTGAATCGCGAGAACAAGTGCTTCATCGTCCTCGGACCGATGGGGCAGGGTGCCAAAGAGCTGCCGCATGTTGTTGATTTCATGCAGGCCGTAGCCTTTGCGACGGCCGGTTTTTGCGTCTTTTTCCGGAGCAGGCAAACGCCCCTCATTCTCTGCATCGCGAATAAGAGTTTCAGACCGACCAACCATTTGAGCGGCTGTTCTGACATTGAACCGCACATCTAGGGTTTTTTGGGTGCCTGGCGCAAAAACCTGATCTCTGAGCCGGTCAATGACAGACGTCGCCCGGTTTGATAAAACGTTGAGGTCATCTAATGTCACTGGGGGAAGGATAGGATCAGCCATGAAGCCTCTCTACTTTTGATTTTTCTAAGCAAATAGCTAAAAAAGCAAAACTTGCGTTGTTAAATTCTTTTTTTCAAAAGTTTGTTGTCTTAGCAAGAAAGATTTGGCTTGATTCGTCGAATCATTCTGAGGATTGGCGGATTTGTTGCAAAATTTATGTGGTGACAGGCTATATTGCCAGTTCAGATTCTTTTAGTTCAATTGTTCGTCGCTTGTAACTATTTGATAAAGAAAAATAATCCTGAACTAAGCTTACTTTATGGGTGGTAAAACTTACACATTGGGATGCTTAGTCTTACAGATTGGGTGATGAAAGCTTACGCATTGGATGGGGCCTAATTAGAGCCTAATTTATCCTTTGTTTTGATTCGTTTACCAGAGCCTTTGGTTGATTTTATGTTTTGTGGGGTGGTCTTAAAAATTACTTTTTGGGTGCGAGCGGGTAAATTTCTGGCGCGTGATTGACCGAAAGAGTGTTTTCTCTTACAACGAAAAAAAATAAAGGTAAGAGTTGAGTGTAAGCAGGCGATATGGTGGACGACGCAAAAAAACCTTATAGTAGTCTGGATGCAAAGCCAAATGCCGAGTCTTTGATCAAGCCCGGCGAATTGGTTGATTTGGTTGAAGTGACACCGCTGACGCTGAACGATCGCCGCATCTATAATTTGATGCTGGAACATGCCTGGGAAGATATCGACAAACCGGTGGTGCATCATGTGTCCAAGGCCACACTGCG
>NZ_BAABWX010000010.1 GCF_040364665.1 Cognatishimia sp. WU-CL00825 | reverse complement strand
TGACCTGCTCCCTCTTGAGTCCGCTAATTTAAGTTAGCTCTGTTCAGGTTTTGGTCTTTCTCTGACCGGTTAGCATATTCCGCTGGCGTCATAGGCCACTCCGTTATTGCTTAGTGCCAGCATCAAAATGCAATCGAGAAAACAGCGATGGTTTAGTCGTGAAGTAACCATCGCCGTCGCGCAGTTTTAGTATCGCGCGGCATGGAATGACGCTGGCAAACAAGGTCGCAACCCAAAAGTGCATGGCAAGAAGCTACTGGCCTTCGTTTGGCAACTGGTTCCACATGTCACCAACGATTTTCCAATCGCCTTCCTTTTTGTCCAGCACATATAGATATGTGCCTTCCCCTTTAAGACCGATCGATTCAACGTTCGCACGGACATCGCCAATCATCACCGCCAGTGTTTCGTCATCAGAGACAAACAAGTGATCGATGTCGTGTGTTACATCGGCTTGATGGCCTGTCATATAATTGAACAGTTGTTTTGCCTCTGCCTGACCATTCCAACTCATCGGAGTTCCGGGCGCGATCCACATGACTTCTTGACCATATAATTCCATCAACCCAGCGACATCCTGAGTCGCAATTCCTGAATTAAAGCGATCATTCATTTCAGCTAGTTCGCTTGCAGCGTCTTGGGCCAAGGCAGAAGATGTTGTCGCGGCGAGCATCGCCAGAGTTACTAAAATATGCATATTCTGATCCTCAAGTTTATCTTTGTTCTGCCGTAACGTGCTGATGCCACATATCTGTGACGATCTCCCAGCTGTCCCCATCTGGCCGCAGGACAAACAAAAAAGTACCAGTCGTATCCAGATTAAATTCCTCGACCTTTACGATGGCGGTGCCAACCATAACGGCTAGGGATCCGTCAGCTGAAATCAACAATTTGTCGATCGAGTGGTCGTTCACCGCATCTTTAGAAGCCAGAAACGCGAAGGTTTGACGTATTACGTCGTGTCCTTGCGCCAGTGGGCGATTTTGTTCGATCCAAAGCGCGTCATCAGAATACAAGCTCACTAGGCCGTCGACGTTTTTGTCGATCGTGTATTCGTTAAAGAAATCATTGAAGTCGTTTAGGCTGTTAATGGCATCTTGCTGCGAATTAGCCGTGGCCATCGTTGCCGTCAGAGCTAACGTGGCCAATGTTGATAAGAAACGCATTTTTTATCCTGTCTTAGTTCGGTTTAAGGCTTGGCAGCCCCATAAGTTTTTGCAGGCTATAGACTCTGACTTAATTTTCTTCGCCAGTGTAGTCGCCGGTATCTGGGCGCACGTAGATCACTTCGCGGGCCACCTGCCATCGATTGTCTTCAAAGACGAAATCGATGCTTAGAACCAACAGCGCATCAAATCCCATTAAGTCGTTTTTGCGCGTCACCAAAACATGGCCTTTGTTACCTTCAGCCCAAATGTCATTATACTGCGCCCAGGTATTCAGCGGTGGCACACCTTGGTCTTTCAACGCCTGAAATTGGGTCATGAAACCGACTTTGTCAGCGTGATTCACATGGCCTTGGGCATCTATCATCACGATCCGCAGGTCATCATGATAGATCTTGCCGAGCGCCTCGAGGTCCATGGTTGTACCAGCCGCAATTAGAGATTTCATTGCGGTTTTTATTGCTTCGATAGACATAGGAATTCCTATTCGTGGCTGCCATTAATTGGGAATTTGTTGGCTTGGCCGCGTAGCCAAGTTAACCCGTTCAGGACCGCTTGCAGGTCTGGGCGAGCAAACGGAACGTTCGAAATATCGATAAGTTGCAAGTTGCCTTCACCGTTGACGACAAACAGGCCCGGTTCTGCAAAGGGAGCTTCTACGTCCATGCCATTACGAACGCCTGAAATGTAGAGCCCCAGTTCGCGGGCTTGATCTAGCGTCAGGTTGTATCCTACTTGATAGCCCGGATTGACCTCGCCAATCTGGCTTGTCGCTCGTTCTTGGCCATCGGTTGATACGGCGATTACATCGACCCCGATCTCGGAAAATCCACCTTGCAATTGCGCAAGTTGGCTTAAGTATTTTGTACAAAGCGGACAGTGTTTACCGCGATATACCACGATCATTTTCCAATCATGTCCGGCGGCCGGTTTTGCTATTTCGACATGTCCACCACCAAGCCGAGGAAGTTGCATCGAAGGGAACGCCTTTCCCGTTGCTAGTTTATGCGTCATCTTATTGAGTCCTTGATTTATATATCGATTGATACGTATATTGAGGAAAATTACAGCTCGTCAAGGATTATATATTGATCGATACAAAAAAAATGGGACGCCCTCGCAAATTCGATTACGAAGAGGCGCTTCTGAATGCCATGTCGGTATTTTGGGCCAAGGGCTATGACGGTGCGTCGTTACGTGACCTGACCAAGGCGATGGGCATTACCGGTCCCAGCATGTATGCTGCTTTTGGGGATAAAAGAGAGTTGTTTCTCAAGACGATAGACCAATATTCCGACGTTAACGGCTGCAAGCCTGTGGTCGACTTTGAAGCCGAAGAAGACATCGAAAAAGCCGTGCGCGGTTTTTTGGAAGAGGTCATCAATTACGCCACAGACAGCGGATATGGAGCAAAAGGCTGCTTTCTTGCCTCTTCAGTTTCAACCAACATCGGTCAAGTCGAAGGTGTGGATGAACGGGTTCGCAAAGCAATTGACGACACAGATCAGCGGCTTGCCCAGAGGTTTGACCGGGAAAAGGAAAAGGGCACCCTGCCTGCGGACTTTCCATCATTGGAACGTGCAGCATTGCTGTATGACATTCGGCAGGGCTATATGTTTCGAGGACGTGCAGGCTGGGATGCAGATCAGTTGAAACAGGACTTGGATCACCGGGTCGAAATGATTTTGTCGCACTAAGAGATTGCGTCTTGTCGGCGATCCACGGCAAGGCCAAAGCACCTGTTCAGTTTGTCTTGACCGAAACGTACGGAAGGCCAACAAAAGGTGTAAGGGATTGCCTGAGATGATCGGTTGACGTTTTTTGTTTCCGAAATGCTTCGTGTAATAGCGGGCATTTCTCAACGAGACAGCAAAGTTGGCTTGGTAGCAATAGAGTGGCAGCTATTGGTTCGGAACCAAGCGAAGCCTGCCAAGCTGACCCTGTCCGAACGACAAGCTATCGACCATCAGCACAACGTAATATTGTGTTTGCCTTTTTTCAACACCATTTCCGCGCGTCAGTGTGCTCTGACCGACTTGTTCAACGTCGAGATGCCAAGGCCAAGATCATCAGCGAGCTTTTCGCGCATTAGCCCACTCGTCTCGGTCCCATATCCTGAGGCATTGTTTCAGTAGCTCCTATCACAGGAGCGGTAACAAACCGTGGCAGGTCCTCAGGGGCGGAAAAAATGCTGAACTTGTCGGTGGTAGGTAAGTTCAGCAATTTCTTCATATCTACCTTAACACAACATCATGTTAGCGCTGCTAGCAGGTAGGCGAACGACTTCGTCGCGCAAAATAACGGGCCTGATGCAGTTTAGCTACTGTAGGTGCTTGGGGCGACCCACTGCGGCTCGTACCATTCGGAAAGGGAAACGTGGGACAATACTAGCGCACCCGCCCAATGCTAATCATCGAGAGAATTTGCTGATTTTACCGCGGGTTTCAAACAGATAGAGCCGCCGCCAGCTTGGGTGAGCCTTGAACGTAATATTTGTCGGCATGCAGATGCAAAATCGGTCCGTATGCAGCAAATCGTTCCATCAAAGCAATCGACTCGGACAAAGCAATCGGCTCGGATCGCATTGCAAGGAGACAAAACGAACCCCTGTTTAGGGGCAAATACTAAAAAATAGGGAGTAATTTGATGTCAATAAAACCTCCATTTACGGAACTAGAAATAAAAACTGAAGAGAAAGGGTTTTATGAAAATGCCAGCTTGCCAATTGCCTTGGTATCCAAAGGTATCATGGTTGCACTGGTGCTTTGGGCCCTGATTTGGCCCGGGAATGCTAACAGCACGTTGGGTAGCTTGAACTGGTCCTTACTCGAGGGCTTTAACCAGTTCTATATCATCATCGTCGGGCTGTTTGCTTTCTTTTTGTTTATTGTTGCAGCACTGCCGTATTCAGGTCGGAAAGTCATGGGAACTCCGGGGGAAAATCCGGAATTTTCAAACTTTTCATGGTTCTCGATGATGTTTGGCGCTGGTCTGGGTGTGGGCCTTATGGTTTATGCTACAGCCGAACCAATGAGTCTTTGGGGGTCTAACCCTGTTGTTGTGTCCGGAGCGGTTGAAGGCAGTTCTGAGGCCGCAGTTCAATCTGCGTTCCGCTACACATTCTTGCACTATGGTTTCCACGCTTGGGCGATTTATGTCATCACAGGCCTTTCATTGGCCTACTACGCTTATACGCGCGATATGCCACTGACCATTCGCTCGGCTTTGACACCATTGCTTGGATCTGCTGCGAACGGCGTATTGGGTCACATTGTTGATGTTCTTGGCGTTGTTGCGACGATCTTAGGTGTGTCTGTGACGATCGGTTTCGGAGTTTCACAGTTTGTTGACGGTCTATACGCGGTAACTAACATGAGCTGGCTGGTGACCACGAATGGTGATGTCCCAGCACCAAGCACTGTTGGATTGATAACAGCCTTGGTCATCATCATGAGCCTGTCGATTTTGTCGGCAGTTTCTGGAGTGGGCCGTGGGGTGAAATACCTCTCAAACCTAAATATGGTCCTCTCATTGATCTTGCTGCTAATCTTCGTCATCTTTGGTTCGTTCTTGTTTGCGATGACCACCTACGCCACCGCAATGGCGGACTATATCCTGAATTTCATATCTCTGTCCTTTGAGGCCTATGGCCCGCAAAGTGCCAGCGAATTTTCTGATGCTTTGCCTGGTGTTGCAAAACCATTCGCAGATGATTTGATCGCTGGGGCAACCAATGCATGGGGGAGCTTTGACGGATTTAAGTCCGGCTTAGAAGGTGCTGCTGCAGAACTGGATGAGACCACGTTGCAGGCGGTTTATACCGCAGGTGCTGATGGTCGTCTTTTTGGTTGGCAAGCAGGTTGGACGACCTTCTACTGGGCATGGTGGATTGCTTTCTCGCCGTTCGTTGGTTTGTTCCTCGCCCGCATTTCCAAGGGTCGTACCGTCCGTGAGTTCATCTTAGGCTGTGTGATTGCACCTGCTTTGGTCTGCTTTGCTTGGATGACCATCCTTGGTGGCACTGCAGTTGATCTTGAAGTCGCTGGCCTAGCAGATCCTTCGATTGCGGCAGCTTCAACCACCAACAAATTGTTCGTGGCGCTGGAGAACATCCTAAGTGAGGGGCTCTATAGCATCGTCGTTGTAATGTGTGTTGTTCTGATCATGACTTTTCTCGTGACATCAGCTGACTCGGGAATTCTCGTTATGAATACTATCATGTCGGGCGGCGCTCAGGAGACCGGGATCAAACATCGGATCATCTGGGGTTTGATCCTCACGGCAGTTATCGGTGTTTTGATCATTGCTGCGGGTGAAAACAACCCTCTTGATGCGCTTAAAAATGCTATGATTATTGGCGCTTTGCCATTCACTCTGGTGATGGCCTTAATGATGGTTTCTCTGGGCAAGGCTCTGTATCGCGATAGCCAGCGTGAAAAACTGGACGCTAAAGGAACTGCCCCGGCAGAATAAGCTTCAAAACCAAGGTCCGCACCGATTAAGAATTTTGGTGCGGGCCTCGTCCTTGTGAATGCCCAAAGTGTATCCCTCCTCAAAACCAAGAGAAATCTCCCAATCATGAAAATTCGTGAGCTACACATTTATAGCCACAAACTGCCCGTGAAGGGCGGCTCTTATGTCATGGCAAGCGGTACGGTAAGCAGCTTAGACTCCACATTGATTAAGTTGGTGGCAGAAGACGGAACAGTCGGTTGGGGTGAAACCTGCCCCATTGGCGCAACTTACGCCGAAGCACATGTCCTTGGAGCGCGCGCTGCTTTGATTGAAATGGCCAAAGGCCTGATAGGGACTGAGATTTGGCCCACCTCTTTGAACCGCGCCATGGCTGGCCTGCTAAACGGGCACAATTATGCCAAGGCAGCGATCGACATCGCCGCATACGACTTAATGGGCAAATGCCTTGGCGTCAGTGTCGCGGACTTATTGGGTGGTGCAATGACGGATAATGTACCGTCTTATTTCGCCACTGGCATCGGCGCACCTGACGAAATTGCGCGATTGGCAAAGGAGAAACGCTCTGAAGGCTACCCACGCTTGCAAATAAAAGTCGGAGGGCGGCCGATTGAAATCGACATAGAAACCATTCGCAAAGTTTGGGAGGCGATCAAGGGCACCGGGATGCGTCTGGCGGTAGATGCCAATCGAGGATGGAACACCCGCGACACCTTGCGTGTGAGCAGAGAATGTTCAAATATCCCCTTTGTCTTAGAGCAGCCCTGCAACACTGTTCAGGACCTTAAGAAAATTCGGCCATTGATATGTCATGGACTGTACATGGATGAAAACGCCATCGATCTGAACACAGCTCTTTCGGCCGCAGATTCGGGTCTGGTCGATGGTTTCAGCATGAAGATAACCCGGATCGGCGGTATGCAGAATATGCGTATCTTCCGCGATATTTGCGAGGTTAAAAACCTTCCGCATTCCTGCGATGACAGTTGGGGAGGAGATATTATTGCTGCTGCCTGTACCCAGATGGGATCCACCATCAGGCCGGATCTATGCGAAGGTGTCTGGTTGGCAGCTCCGTACATCGAGGGTCATTATGATCGGAAAAACGGTATCAAGATTGTGGATGGCCAAATAAGACGACCGACAGGACCGGGATTGGGCGTGACCCCTGATGAGGCCGAGTTTGGTGATCCGATTGCCTCCTTTTAAGCTGATTGTTTCGCTCCATTTATGAAACTGAAAATGAAGGCCCTGGCAACGACTGCCAGGGCCTTCATTTTGTTGCACCTTCTTCGATGGTCTTGCGTCGCAGGTCTGTGAGGGCTTGGTCGCATAGATCTGCGACCAGGTATTCCGTTAGTAATCTTGGTTAAGCTCAGCGACGGCCGGAATTTCGCGTTCGCGACGTGCGATGTATTCCAGAAGTTCTTCGTTTTTGGCAACATCAAGATGTGGCTCTTGGTATTCGCCCAGCAGATGGCGCGCGTGCTTAAGCGCACGCTCTGTAATTTCCACTTCACCTTCTGCGGCCCATTGTTCGATTGAGTTATTGTCAAACAGCTCGGGCATGAAGAACGCAGTTTGGAAATTTTCCTGCGTGTGCTCGTGGCCAAGGTAGTGACCACCTGGACCCACTTCAGAAACCGCGGCCACCGCTTGATCAAAGTCGTGCCACTGTGGGCCAGATGCCATGCGATGAGCCATCGCACATTGCTCGGCGTCGACAACAAATTTTGCGATTGAGCAATGCATGCCAGCTTCATTCCACCCTGCGGAATGCCAGATGTAGTTCGCCCCTGAATGAATTACTGCAGAGAGCGTGGTTGCGCTTTCATAACCCGCTTGCGCGTCAAATGTTTTTGCACCGCCCAGCGTATTCGACGTCCGCCAAGGCACATCATAAAACCGCGCCATCTGACCAATCATGAAGTTCATGAGGCTGATTTCTGGAGTGCCTGCCATAGGGGCACCAGATTTCATGCTGACGGTGGACAAGTAATGACCATAAATAGCCGGCGCACCTTTACGGATCACCTGTGTGTAGGCGAGTGCGCTCAATGCTTCGGCATTCAACTGTGCAACCGTTGCAGGAACGCTGGCCGGGGTATTAGCGCCGCCCAAAACAAACGGTGAGCAAAGCACTGGTTGTTTGCGCTTACAGAAGGCACGCATTGCTCCCAGCATGGTTTCGTCCCAAACCAGCGGAGAGTTACCGTTGCAATTCCCGGTAGTGACCGGGTTATCTTCCATGAATTCCTCGCCAAAAAGAATGGCACACATATCCATAACATCTTCAGCGTTCTTCGGGCTTGTGGTCATGCCCATGAACATTTTGTCAGAGTATTTCATTGACGAATAGGTTATGCGCAGATGGCGTTGGCTAATCGGGTGATCGTAAGGTTCAACGATATGGTGCGCTGAACTGTTGAGGGCTGGCATCATGTGGCTTAACTTGTGGAATGTCGCCAAATCTTCCATCATTGGGTTGCGACGAACATTATCGAGATCTCGGATAAACGGCGCACCGGTCATTGGAACGAATACCGAATTCCGACCACCCAGTTTCAGGTTATTTTTAGGGTTACGAGCATGGTAGGTGAATTCGGCAGGAATGGTGGAGATCAAATCCATCACTAGGCCACGGTCTAGATAGACCATCTCATCGATGACTTTGGCCCCAACCTTTTTCCAATCTTCCAAGGCGATTGGATCGCGAAATAGAACGCCCACGTTTTCCAAGATGTCCATAGATGCATTGTGAATGCGCTCCACTTGAGAGCCGTCCATGACCTCGCAGATCGGCAACTTATTTGTCAGGCCGGGCAGCATGTCAAAATTCATGGCGCTGCGAACTGCGCGACGTGCAGAGCGGCCTCCGGCGCGCGAGCGCATAGCTGTTTTCTGGGTCATTCAAGGTCTCCTTTGTTCGCAGAGTCGCGGATTTCACCTGAGACCTCGTGTTGAGAGGCGAAGACTCTTTGCAGAAACCGACATTTCTTAGATAAAGGTTGTTACTTGTAGCGCTGCATCGATGGGCTGATGCCATAGGCTGTGCGATAGACACGTGAAAAATGCCCAGCTGTTTCAAACCCGCAAGCCATGGCGACGTCGATGACGCTGGCCTCGGTTTGCATCAACAAATGGCGAGCCCGTTCAAGGCGCATTTCCAGATGGAAACGTTTCGGAGAGGAATTCAGATAGCGACCGAACAACCGTTCCAATTGTCGCGATGAGATGCCAATTTCCTTCGCAATTTTGGTCGGCGAAATTGGATGCTCCAATGAATCTTGCATAATTTGCAATGCTTTCGCGAGATGTCGGTTCCGCATCCCATTCCGCGCCTGCAGAGAGACCCGCTGCTCTGCTGTTGCATTCCTTACGCCGGAGTATACCATTTGGTCTGCAACATCCATTGCCAGGCTGCTACCGTGGTCCATTTCAACACAGTGCAGCATAAGATCTGCTGTTGCTGTCCCGCCAGAGGCGGTGAGAAATTTTTCGTCCGCCACAAAAACGTTCCGCACAAGATTTACATCTGGAAACTCTTCCATGAACGCATCGTGATATTCCCAGTGGATGGCAGCCTGCATGCCATTCAGCAGGCCTGCCTTTGCAAGAATCCATGCACCTGAGCAAAGGGCACCAATTGGTGTGCCCAAAGTCCTCTGTCTCCTGAGTGGATTTAGAAGTTCTGACCTGACATGGTTTTGCATATTGGAACCAGACAAAACAAACAGCTGGTCGCATTTGGGAATATCATCAAACCCACCGTCCACCTGCATCACAACGCCCCCCGAACAAGTGACAGTCTGGCCGTTTTCAGAAAGTAGGGTCCATTTATATAGCGCGTCGCCACTTATCATATTGGCGATGCGCAACGGTTCCACCGCACAGGAAAACGCCAAGTTGGCGAAATCTTCGATCATTAAAAAGACAACGTGTTTTGTCATGTTTCGCTTTCTGCATAGAAAAGGGCGAAGCGCCAATGTCGCTCCGCCCCCAAAAGTTGCAAAGCTTATTGTGCCGCAGCGCGCGCTTCTTTCAGCCAGTTGCCGTAGCTTTCTTGGTTATCCGCGATCCATTGGCTCACGTGCCTGTCGATATCATCAGAGCTGTCTTGGCCGTCAGAGATCAGTTTGTTCTGCGCTGAGATATCATTGATTGAAATCTTCGCGAGTTCAAATAATTTCGCTGCTGCTGGGTTTGCATTCAGGAAATCATCAGACGCAACGACGCGAATACTATCAACTGCAAAGCCAAGGTCTTTGCCGTCAAATTCGGTGTTGGCAGTATTGCCATCAGGCAATGAACTATATGGAACCGCCAGCCATTCTACGTCGACACCTGGGACAAGCGCGCCTGAAACCCAATACGGCGTCCAAGTGTAATACAGAATGTTTTCTCCAGACCCGTTGCGCGCAATCGTGTCAGCGATGATCGCATTATATGCACCTTGATTGTGGGATACGGTTTCGCGCAGGCCAAACTCTGTCAGTTGGTGCTCGATGACGCGTTCGCAGCCCCAGCCAGGAACACAGCCAGCCAGATCGGCAGTGCCGTCGCCGTCGGCGTCAAACATCTTGGCCACATCCGGGTCTTTCAGATCACCGAGGTTTTGAACACCTGCATCATAGGCCGATTTGCTGACCAGATATCCTTGCAGCGCGCCTTCGATCAAAGTGCCAACTTTTTCAAGAACCTCGTCACCTCCGCTTTCTTGGAAAAACGTATCGTGCAGAGTGTTCCAATGCACGGCGGTAAAATCGGCATCACCCGTACCAAGGGCGAGGTGCACAGTTTGTGCCTCAACTTCTTGTGGTTCGGCAACTTCATAACCAAGATCTTCGAGTGCGCGGAATAGGATGCGGTGCTGGAAGAATTCTTCCAAGTAGGACTGCATGACGGGACGAACGGTAACGCCTTCACCTGGCATGCTTTCTGCGAAGGCCGTGCCACTTATGAGTGTGGTGGCAAGCAAACTTGAGATTGCAGTTTTCTTGAACATTTTGGTTTTCCTCTGTTGGTTTATTATGCTTTTCCGATGGAGCGCAGGACTAAGCCGATTGGCCCTCCTTGCCACCAATGGCGGTGCCCGCGTTCTCGTCCTGATTGGCCCATCCCTTGTGTGATCCGGTCCAGAACAATTGCGAGAATTACAATGCCAAGGCCGCCCACGAGCGCTTTGCCCGCATCAAGGCGCCCCATTGCGCGCAAAACTTCGTTTCCAAGCCCTTTGACCGAGATCATCGAGGCGATCACAACCATTGAAAGTGACAGCATGATGGTTTGGTTCACGCCTGCCAGAATGGTAGGGGTGGCCAATGGGAGTTCTACCTTGAAAAGGATCTGACGTGGGCTGGCACCAAAGGCCTTCGCCGCTTCGACCACAGATTCATTCACGCCTCGAATTCCTAGCGAGGTCAGGCGAACCAAGGGTGGTAATGCAAAGATGATAGTGACGATCACGCCAGATACATTGCCGATGCCGATCAGCATCACCACAGGCACCAAGTAAACAAAGGCTGGAATGGTCTGCATCGTGTCTAACACTGGGCGAATGGTGGTTTCGAAACGGTCATTCTTTCCGGCCAAAACGCCTAACGGCAAACCGATGATGAAACACAAGAGAACCGAAGAGACTACGATTGCCAGTGTGGTCATCGCAAGGGTCCAAGCATTTGGTGCTAAGAAGCCCAAAACAAACAGGCTTACCGAGACCAGTATAGCCACGCGACGACCCGCGGCCTGCCATGCAATCAAGGCCAGTAAGATCAACATGATCAACGGCGGAACCGCATTCAAAGCGGTGTCGATGCCAACGATGAATTCGTTGAAGACATTTTTGATCGGCTGGATGACCCCACGATTGGAAATCGCCCATTGTTTCACTCCGTCGGCAGATTCAGCGATGCCAAGGTCAACAGAAGAAAATGGATCAAGGATACTAAATTTTTTTTCGTCCATGATGGGCTCCTCAGTGTTTCACTGCTGCTTCGTCATCGACATCACCCTGGATGCCGCGCAGCAGAGCATTTTTGGTCACCACGCCAATCGGACGACCGTCCACTTTGACCATGATCGGGTTCTGTGTTGAGATGGAGAGGTTCACTAAGTCATCCAGTGATTGGCTTGGATGTGCCTCAGGCCAAGTAGCGGGATCATCAATGGGGCCACGGCGACCTTCATACGCTTCAACCGATTCCATAATTTTTCCTGCCGAAACGAGATCTAGTTTTGAGATGCCTGCTACAAAATCTGCGACGTAGTCGTCGACTGGGTTGGTGACAATGTCTTCAGGTGTTCCGACTTGCACCAATGCACCGTCTTTCATGATGGCGATGCGGTCTCCGATCCGAATCGCCTCGTCCAGATCGTGGGTGATGAATAAGGTGGTTTTGTTCATATTTGCAGAAAGCGACATAAACTTGTCCTGCAATTGGCGCCGAATAAGCGGGTCAAGCGCTGAGAACGGTTCGTCCATTAACAAAATAGATGGATCAGCAGCAATCGCGCGCGCAAGGCCGACACGTTGCTGCATGCCGCCTGAAAGCTCATCAGGGTATTTCTGATCCCAGCCATTCAGGTCTACGGCATCAATCGCGCGCATCGCGTTTTCGCGGCGTTTGTCAGGTTCATACCCTCGGACCTCTTGGCTGAACGATACGTTATCGATGACGGTTCGATGTGGCATTAGCGCCATGTTCTGAAAGACCATTCCGATTTTTTCGGCGCGCAGCTCTCGGAGGTCTTTCGCAGAAAGGGCGTTTACGTCTTCGCCTTCGATAAAGAGTTGACCTGTCGTTGGCTCGATCAAACGGTTTACGTGACGAATCAACGTTGATTTTCCTGAACCAGAGAGGCCCATAATGCAGAATATCTCACCTCGTCTTACGGTGAAGGATGCATCTTGGACGCCGACGATGCAGTCAAATTGATCCCGTACTTCTAACTTTCCAAGCCCTTGTTCTTGCACGGCCTTCATCGCTGCGTCGGCTTGCTTCCCAAAAATCTTCCATAGATTTCGGCAATCAATCACCGGATCTGCCAAAGCGTCAGTCACTGTCATCTCCCTGAGCATTTTTTTTAGTATGCTGCATGTTTTTTGATTGTACACAAGATGTATTTTTGAAAAGATGATTGAGATACCCCCTACAGGTGGCCAATAGTTGTAGCCGTCGAAGGTTGAAAAAAATGAGTGAAATCGAGGTGATGGGATGAAAGAAGAAGCACGTCGGCGCAAGGCAGATTTGTTCGAACACTTGAAGGTGTCGATTCTTACGCAGCAACTTCTTCCTGGTTCAGACCTAGATGAGGCGGAGCTATCCGCAGCATTTGGCCTATCCCGCACGCCTCTTAGAGAGGTTTTTCGCGAAATGAGTGGTGCCGGATATCTGGAATTGCGTGCTAACAAAGGCGCGCGCGTTTCAGATTTGTCCTACCGGACACTCCGTGATTTTTTCCTCGCCGCTCCCATGATCTATGGAGCGATCCTTCGACTCGCCGCGTTGAACGCATCCAACAGCCAACTCAATGAGCTCAAGGAAGCACAGCAGAAGTTCAAAGCAGCCCTTCGCATCGGATCCGCAGGGGACCGTGCTTTGGCGAACAACCATTTCCATGAAGTGACCGGGGATATGGCTGGAAATATTTTTTTGCAGCCTTCTTTCCAGCGTTTACTGATCGATCACGCAAGGATCGGTACGACGTTTTACCAACCACAGAATACAGAAATGGTCTCAAACCTCGCCAAAGCAAGCGATCAGCACGATCAGATCATTTCGGCAATTGAAACACGAAATGAGCAGCTGGCCGGAACATTGGCTGACGAACATTGGAATCTGTCCCGTGGGCAGATCGAGGTTTTCGTCATGCCAGAGGCGCTGGAAGTGCCATTAGGGACGCTCTCGAAATCTACTTCTGCATGAGGAACGAATGACTCCGATATTTAACTTTGATGGGATCTATACTCCTGTCGTGACGCCGTTTAACGAAGACGGTGCCTTTAACTGGGACGCCCTAGCGGACGTAATCGAATACCTTGTTGAAAAAGGTGTTCATGGTCTGATTTCAGGCGGCTCCACTGGTGAAAACTACGCTCAAACTGTTGAGGAACGCATCGCGGTGGCAAAGTTCACCAAAGAGCGTATCAAAGGTCGTATACCCTTGGTCGTAGGGACGGGGGCGATGATCACTGACGATTCAATTGCTTTGGCTCAAGGTGCCAAGGATATTGGAGCTGAAGCCATTCTTTTGGCCTCGCCTGCTTATTCCGTTCCGACGGACCGCGAAAACGCGCTGAACGCGCTTGCGATCGACAAGGCAGCTGATCTGCCAATTATGCTTTACAATTACCCGCATCGCACAGGCACCATGATGGGAGAAGACTTTCTTGATCGCGTGGGTCGCAGCCGGAATTTCTGCGGTATCAAAGAAAGCTCTGGCGACATCAACCGGGTGCACCTTCTGGCGCGGAATTACCCGCATATCCAAATGGGCTGCGGCATGGACGATCAAGCGCTGGAGTTTTTTGCTTGGGGCGCACCATTTTGGGTGTGTGGAGGATCTAACTTCCTTCCAGAGGAACACATCGCGCTTTACAAAGCCTGTGTGATCGATGGGGATTATGCCAAAGGGCGCAAAATCATGTCGGCCATGCTCCCCTTGATGAGCGTCTTGGAACAAGGCGGAAAATTCATCCAAACCATCAAGCATGGTGTTGCACTGAATGGGCTGGAAACGGGCGCTATGCGCCCTCCGCTCAAGGGGCTGAACAAAGACGATAAACGCACGCTTGAACAAGTGGTTCGCGTTTTGAAAGCAACAATAGCAAACATCACAGCGGAGGGCACGAAATGAGCCTGCTGACTCAAGACGAATACCGCGCAATTGCTGCGGATCTGATACTACCAACCAACGCATTCATTGATGGTGGCTACCGCCCCGCGATTTCGGGCAAAACGTTTAGCTCTGTGAACCCCGCTACGGGTGAAATAATCGCCGATATTGCTGCCTGCGCTCAAGAAGATGTGGATTTTGCAGTCTTGAAAGCACGCGAATCTTTTGATGACGGCCGTTGGAGTAAATTACATCCAAGCGAACGCAAAGATGTTCTGATACGTTTGAGTAAATTGCTAGCCCGTAATGCACGTGAGTTGGCGGTAATGGAAAGCATCGACAGCGGCAAAACTATTTTCGACTGTGAAACGGTAGACGTTCCAGAGACTATTCACTGCTTAAAATGGCATGCAGAGGCAATCGACAAGATTTACGATCAGGTCGCTCCTGCTTCGGATGACCATATTGCGATGGTGGTGCGCGAGCCCATCGGTGTGGTCGGATTGGTTCTCCCCTGGAATTTCCCGTTATTGATGTTGGCTTGGAAAATTGGACCAGCTTTGGCAGCGGGCTGTTCTGTTGTGGTGAAGCCAGCCGCGGAAACCAGCTTGACCACGCTTCGATTGGCTGAACTCGCTTCCGAAGCGGGCTTACCCAAGGGGGTACTGAATATTGTTCCGGGTGGGGGTGCTGATGTCGGCGAGCCGATTGGGCGCCATATGGATATCGACATGGTTTCCTTCACCGGGTCAACCGTTACCGGTAAACGATTCTTGACATATTCGGCGGAAAGCAACGCTAAAGAGGTGGTGCTGGAAATGGGTGGGAAAAATCCAGCTGTCGTGATGGATGACGCAGAAAACCTGGACCGTGTGGCGCAGCACATCGTGAATGGTGCCTTCTGGAACATGGGAGAGAACTGTTCTGCAAGCTCGCGTTTGATTGTCCACAAAGATGTAAAAGTCGATCTTCTGGATCGCATCGCGTATCACGCAAGGGAATGGAATGTTGGTGATCCATTAGATCCTGAAACTCGGCTAGGGGCTCTTGTATCCCAAGCTCACTTCGACAAGGTTGCAGGCTACATTGCACAGGCCGAAAATGTGGTAATAGGTGGCAATGCCAAGGGCGGGTTTGTGGACGCGACGGTTGTGAGTGTCCCAAGCAATGACTCCATTTTGGCGCGCGAAGAAATCTTTGGCCCAGTTCTGACCGTAATCGAAGTTTCAGGTTTCGATGAGGCTATTCAGATCGCCAATGACACCGAATATGGTTTATGCGCTTCGATTTTCACGGCAAACACCAAGCGCGCGATTCGCGGTGCCCGTTCGTTGCGGGCTGGAACCGTCACAGTCAACAGCTTTGGCGAAGGCGACATCTCCACGCCATTTGGTGGCTACAAACAGTCTGGCTTCGGCGGTCGTGACAATTCTGTTCATGCTCATGATCAATACACGCAGTTGAAAACCATCTGGATTGATTTGGCTGATGATGCAGATGAGGTTGTTGCTTGACGGGCTATGTAGCAAAGCGTCAACCTAAGCATTGCGGACCAGCAGGATGGAATTCCATATTGGAACCGCAAAGCGCTCCGGTTGAGTTGACCGCGAACACATCAGCAGATTTTGTCGTGATCGGCGCTGGATTTGCCGGTATGGCAGCGGCGCGCCGGCTGGTGCAGTTGATGCCGAATAGTCGGATTGTGGTTCTAGAAGCCGGACGATTCGCTGAAGGTGCATCTGGGCGAAATTCGGGCTTTATGATTGATCTGCCTCACGAGCTCACTTCAGAGGATTATGCTGGCGAAGGTGATGACAAAAAGATCATCAGATTGAACCGAAAAGCCATTGAATTCGTGGGAGATGCAGTTCGCGATTACGACATATCGGCTGATTTTTTCGACCGCGCTGGAAAAGTGAATGGCGCTGCAAGTCAGGCCGCCATTAGGCATAATATCAACTATGCAGCACATCTTCGATTTTTGGGGGAAGCGTCCCAAATGCTTGATGCACAGCAGATGAAGGAGATGACGGGAAGTCGACATTATCTCGGCGGGTTATATACCGCAGGGACAGTTATGCTGCAGCCGGCAGGGCTAATGCGCGGAATTGCAGGTGGCCTAAAGCGAGATGGTGTGCAACTATTTGAAAACAGTGGCGTTATCAAGTTTTCGCCAAATAAAATAGGTTGGGATGTTAAGACCAAAAACGCTGTCGTTTCGACGCCTAAAGTCATATTGACGGTTAACGGTCACCTTGCGAGTTTTGGTTTGGAACGTGGCCGCCTTATGCAACTATTTCTATTCGCCAATATGACGCCAAAGCTGGACGCCGAAGCGCTGAAATTGCTTGGTGGTCATTCCCGATGGGGGATAACACCATCTGATCCTATGGGCACCACCATGCGTAAGATCGATGAACTGCAAGGTGGAAATCGCATCATAACGCGTACTTGTGCCGTGGTTCGGTCGTGTATGACCACCAGAAAAGGTGATTTGGCGCGTGCAAAAGAGGTCATGCGCCGTAAATTTGATCGGCGCTTTCCACAATTGGCAGGGTTGGAAATGGAACATAGTTGGGCGGGCCACCTTTGCCTGAGCCTAAATGGTGTTTCGGTGACCCGAGAGATCGATAAAGGCGTCTTTTCCGGCTGCGTGCAGAATGGTTTGGGAACCACCCGCGGAACCCTTACCGGAATTGCCGCAGCCGAAATGGCCGCGGGTACGCGATCTGAAATTTCAGATCACTTTGGAAACGAGCACCGCCCAAAGTGTTTATTGCCAGAGCCCTTCTTCTCTTTCGGTGCAAATAGTGTCTTACGATACCGTGAATGGAAGGCCGGCAATGATTGATTGTGCGGTTGGGCGGAGTGACTGAATCTCGAAAACCAGTTGCTTGCAATTGCAGCGAAGAGCTGTTTCTCGCCGATTATGCAGCTAGAACCGCCTGCGCGGATCGGTCGCAAAACTTCGGCGAGGACAGAATTTCAGAGAGCAAAGCCTGAATCTCTGACCCATAAAAGGCAATATTATCTGACCGTTTACAGCAGCGTTTGGCTCGCTTCCGGAATTCCTAATTAGGTCACTTGGTCGAAGTGTAGCGAGCCGGCATTAGTGACCAAAACCAAAAGTGGAAAATTCTTTTTTTTTGCCCGAATTACCTATTCTAATTCTAACGCTGGTTTAAGTTGCTTGGACTATTTTGCTTTTTGGATTGCGTTTCGGTGCAACATGGCTGCACCCATGGCCACAGCATGTGCTCCATCGATGCGGCGCACTTTGATGTCGTGTTCTTGAAATGCCAAAGCATAGAGACGAGAAATCGAATCTTCCGCAATTAATGCGATCTCCGATACCGGAGTTTTCAGCGCATTACACATCGCATGGATTTCTGACCCAATCAGAATGCCCGACAAATAGTTCGCCGCATTGTTTCCTTCAGGCTTCCCCGCGACAAGACTTCTTGGTCGCGTCGAGAACGCCAATATCTGTGCGCCCAGGCCTGTCTTCGCTACAGCCAGGCCTTCTTTGAAGGCCTGCAAATCAACAGAATGAAGTTCCTTGGCAACTTGTTGTTTCAGAATGCTTGCGTTGGTAAGCAGCTCAAAAAGCTCGCCAGTCATGGCTGTTGTGATGTTCGTGATCGCGCCATCTTTCAGAAATACCCATTTTGAATGGGTGCCAGGAAGGCACAGGTGGAAGGATTCACGGTTAATTATTCTACAGGCACCAAAAATCTGGGTTTCTTCCCCACGCATCATGTCTGGCAGACCTGCAATAGATGGTGCGGTAACACCCGGTACAATCACGGCGGGCAATCCTTGCACGGGTGACAAGTTTTGGGCGATCTGCCGTGCATTCATCGGACCCGGTTGCATCGGAACCTCATGCCAACCCAGTGCGCTGCCAATCATGCCAACTAGATAGGCGTGTTTGCAGCGGTGGCTTTCTCGCAATTGGCCCATGATAGAAGCAAATCGAGCGGGGCAGGTGCCTGGTTCGATGAATTTAATGCCACTGGGCGAGGTGATCGTTCTGAGGATATTCCCGCCCTGATCAACCGCATGTGCCCTTAGGTTTGTTGTGCCCCAATCAAACACTGCAATCGGCCATTGGTTGGTCTTAGAGAGGTTCATCGTCACCCTCAAAAGCTTTCTTAACCTTCAGAAGCTTGCGATCGCGGCGTTTAAGGTAGGTTGACGCATCCTCATCGGAATAATCGTAAAAACCCCGTCCGGTCAGCAATCCCTTGTCGCCATTGTTCAGCAGCTCTTCGAGCTTCTTGGAACCGGTTGGTTTGGACGGCGGCGTATAAAGCCGCATCTCGTGGATATCGCGCACCACCTGCAGGCCGGTGTAGTCGATCTTTTTGAATTGACCCATCAGGCCAAGACGGTGCGCCAGGCCAAAGCGCACGGCTTCGTCGATGTCAGAGGCATCTGCGACACCCGCATCCAGCAGGCGGAAAATCTCGCTTTCAATGGCCATTTGCACATTGTTGGCGATGTAACCTGGGACAAACTTTTTCAAGATCACCGGCTTCTTACCAAGACCTTGCAAAAAGGCTTTCATATCCAGCGCAACTTGTGCCGGGGTATCGGGGGCTGCAACCACATCCACCAGGTCGATCAGATAAGGCGGGGTGTACCAATGCACGATCAAGCAACGGTGACGCAGGCTTTCTGGCAGCAGAGGAAAGACATCCAGGAAGGATGTGTTGCTAGCCAGAATGCAGGTCTCATCCATGAGCTCTGCAACCTGAGCAAAGAACTTTTCTTTGATGTCAGCGTCTTCAATGATGGCTTCGATCAGCAGATTGCTGCCTTTGAGCGCAGCTGCCAGATCGGTGGTGTAAGTGACTCTATCTAAGACAGAGGCACTTTCTTCGGCTTTGATCAAACCAAGGTCCACCAATTCGACCGCCAATTCTTGGAGGCGGGTGCCAGCCCATTCTAGCTGGGTGGGAGAGAGGTCGGTCAGTGTGACCCGACACCCGCCGATTGCATGCACAAGCGCGATGGCATGTCCCATCGTTCCTGCACCTGCAACAGTGACTTTCGCGTAGTGAGACATTAGACCAACCACGCTGGCTCTGGGTTGCTGTCTGGGTCGGTGACCACATCGACAACCACAGGCTCGCGCAGAGCGATGGCTTGTTCGATGGTTGGGCGAATGTCTTCGACCTTCTCAACGCGGAAGGATTTGATGCCGTAGGTCTTGGCCATATCCGCGAAGTTGTTTTTCTGGAATTCTACCAGATCACCTAGGTTACCATCGCGTTCCGAGTAGAGTTTCTTGACGCTGCGCAGCCCCTGACCGAGGGCAGAGTTGTTATTCACAACCAAGACCATTGGGATGTTCCAGCGGCGCATCGTTTCCAGCTCGCCGATGTGATAGTAAAGCGCGCCATCACCGGTGAAGCAGACCACCGGGCGATCAGGTGCGCCAAGCGCCGCCCCTAATGCCGCTGGGAAGGCCCAACCCAGAGAGCCCGCAGCGCGCAGATAAGTCTGGCCCGGCTTGTCAAAGGCCGTGTATTGCGCAGTCCATGTTGCAGAGAAACCTGTGTCAGCCACTACCACACCGTTGTCTGGTAGTGCTTCACCCACTTCATACGCCAAGCGTGGCGCAGGGATCAGGCCGGTTTCGGTACGGATGCCCGCCATGGATGTTTCCAACCATGTTTGTGCTGCAGAGGTACATTTTGTCAGCCAATCGTCTGATGTGGCCTCGCCAGAAATGCCAGACAGTGCCTGACAGGTGTCGTTCAGATCACCACACAGGCCCAGAACGTTTGGATAGCCACGACCCAGCTCTGCTGCATCGGTGTCGATTTGAATGATGTTTGTCCCCAGCGCCGGGATGGTCCAGTCACAGCTGATTTGGTCACCCATGTGACAACCGACGTAGATCACAAGATCAGCTTCGGCCAGCAGCTCGTTCGCGTAAGGGGCAGAGTAGGTGCCCACAATGCCAAAGTGGTTTGGATGCGAGGTCTCGATCACGGAACGGCCACCCACAGAGGTCGCCACCGGGATGCCTGCCGCTTCGGCCAGGGCTTTGAGGCCTGCGCCTGCTTTGGAATAGAGGCTGGAAACGCCTGCAACCAGCATCGGTTTCTTCGCGTTTTTGATCAGTTCAGCCGCTTCGTTCAGCGCGTCTACATGCGGCAGACCCGGCTTGCTGATACCAGATGCAGGGAAGTCCAGAAGCGCAGCATTTCCTTCGAAAGTTGCCTCTTCGACTTTGTCGCCTTTCAAGCCATCAAGGTCCAAATGCGCCGGGCGTGGGGTGTTGGTGCGGGTCGCGCGCAGGGCGTTGCCCAGCATGCGTGGCAGCTCTTCAACGGTGCGTACTTGCGCGGTGTAGTTGGTGACAGAGCTATACATTGGACCATGCGCAACCTCTTGGTAGGCGTTGCGATCCAGATGGGTGTCTGCCTTGCGGCCCGTCAGCGCTAACATAGAAACACGATCAAGGTAGCCGTCCTGCAGGCCAGCGGCCAGGTTCGCAGCGCCAACAGCCTGCGCCATGCAGACGCCAGTTTTGCCGGACACACGGGCGTAGCCGTCGGCCATATAGGCCGCAGCTTTTTCGCTGTGCGCCAGAATACGCTTGATGCCGCG
The DNA here is from genome assembly GCF_040364665.1 of Cognatishimia sp. WU-CL00825. NCBI lineage: Bacteria > Pseudomonadati > Pseudomonadota > Alphaproteobacteria > Rhodobacterales > Paracoccaceae > Cognatishimia > Cognatishimia sp. WU-CL00825. Next base: position 46,463 of record NZ_BAABWX010000010.1, on the reverse strand, counting down.
CTCTTCCAGTTGCAGCAGGGTGTAGCGCAGAACTGCATCGACGAAGAAAATGGTATCTACCTTTTCATGTTTTTCGATCACATCTGCGATGATCGTTGCGCCGGTGGGTTTGGTTGACTTAGTCATCTGACTTTCCAATTGTCTATCTAGCTAAGGCCACCGGGGGAACAATGCCCCCCAGTGGCGGTTGGTTGTCTGTCTACTTCCCGGGGAGGGGGGCGTTGTCGACAGACCGCAAGTTGAGCTCCACCACGTACTTGTGGGGCATTGTGAAATTCGTACTCACACGCTCGAATTTTGGATCAGAGCCGCGCAGACCGAGGTCGCGCAGTTCGATTAGCAACTGACCTGCGACAGTGTGCTTCCAAAACCAATCTTCCATTGGGACACTTTGTGGGCTGCTTGTCTCGCTGACGGCAGCCTCAAAGTAGAAAGTTTTAATGTCGTCCATCGCAAAGCGCAGTGTCAGAAGCGGTGAGAAATCCTCGTTCGGATTTTCGATTGGGGCTTCTGCCAAATAGGACAACAAGAGTTCGTTGATCTTTTCGATCAGCAAGGCGCTGTTGCCAAAGCTGGAACGGCCCAGACGCTGAAGTGCTGCCGCGCGATGCGGCGCAACCGTTTCAAGTTCGGCAGCCAATGCAACGCGGAACGCATCAATATCGCTGGCCGGCGCATCTGTGCGCGAGGTGACGACAGCAGGTTTCCAATCCGAGGTTTTCTTGCTGATGTCACCGTCGAAGTCTTCGATGATGCCGGGGCCATCTTGACGGTCCAAGAGGCCAAGCGCTGCTTTCATCACGGACATCTGCGTGTCGCGATCAAACGGGTTCCCCAATGGGCGGCCCATTTCAAATGGCACCCAAATTGCACGCGGAGGTGCCGCACGTTCGATAAGCTCGCGCAGCAGACCGACGACCGTGGTTGCGATACCTTCTTCTTCAAGGAAATGTGCCAGAACGCTGACCGCGCGAGTACAATGCGGGCAGGTTGGAACGAAGAGGGCCGTATCGACACCTTCTTCGCGTAGCTTCGCCGCCAATGCGCGCGCGTGGTCTTCCATATCCATCGGATATGCGCCGCCCATGAAGGAGTAATGCGCATCTGCCATGGAACCGATAAAGCCTTCGTCCACCAAGGACCGCAGCAGCTCAATCGGGTAAGCAACGTTGATGTCTTGGATAAAGCCCGTGCGATCAAAGTTGGTGGAAACATGGCCCATCAACACATCGCTTGGATCCGCAGAGGATGGGATCGCGCGATAGCTGCTGTCCATGCCGATAAAGCGTTGATCACTACGCAGGTGCAGGCCCGCAGAGGAAATCATTGTCACTTTGCGTTCCGACATTGACGGGCCGACAACCCAAGGTTTGTTGTCGAAAGTGGGCGTTTCAAGATTACGGATGCCGCGCTGAGCCTTCTCTGTCATATCTGTAATAAATGCCATGAGTGTCTCTCGTTATGGTTTCGTTAGTTTTGCTGAAAGCCCGCGTCTTAGTAGACGCGGATTTCATAAAGGCGGGTGGTGTCGGCGCCGTTGCTTTCCAAGGCTTCGACGCGCACGGCATCCAGCATGGCTGGTTCGTCCAGCGTGTGGATGCGGTGGCGGTTGTAGTTGCCTTCAACAGAGTCCAGCTCCTGCCATTCGCCGTTGAACAGACCCATCACACGGTAGTCGCGCACACATTCCGCAACCGGGAAGAGGAAGCGGTGTTCTTCGCGCGGCCAGCCGTAGCAGCGGTCAGGCGCGTCAAGGTCCGTGTCAAAGGTCAGGCGGATTTCGGAAACCTTTTTGGTCTCGTCCCATTTCAATGTTAGATGGTCATTGCCTTTTGCTTTCGGGTCGGAAATCCAGATGTTTGGCCAATGTTCCGCGCGGGAAATTCCGTTTAGAACGTTTTCGCCGCCATATGGTTGGGGCATTGGGGTGATGCGATGACACATGGTGGCGCGTACCTTGCGGTCAAAATCTATACCGACGGTTTCAGAAATCCAATCGTGCAGTTCGTGTGGCAAACGGCCGTTGTGGTTGATCGGGAACCAATCGTCGTTTGTGGGCGCGATACGGGCCTTACCATGGGATGGCCGCGGCACCAGCTCACCTTCAAAGCGCACGGCAAAGCGTGTGGTGAAGGCTTCTTTGCGGCGATAAGCCCACTGCACATTCGGTGTTTCGTCGATGCAGATCCACAGCAGTTGATCTTTGTCGAGCGTTGTATCGATTGGGCAATCCACCCATTCCTCAGCACCCGCAGCAATCGAATGTGTATGCTCGGCCACTGGGTTCTTGTGATCAAAACGGCCCAGCGTATCGCTGAGGATAAAGCGCATTTTGACGTCTGTGTCGGCATCCGCTGCCGATTTCAGACGAATCGAGACCTGATCCAATGGGCCCGCTTGTACAGGAACCTGCTGAGCGGTGTCATAGACCAGATCAAGAAAGTCATCGGCTTCGTCGACGATATCGACCAAAGCGCTTGAGGTTTCCACTGTTGCCTGACGCGCCAGATCGTCGGCGTCATCGCCAGATACACCAATGATGTGGTGATCTACGCGCAGAAGTTCCTGTTGAAGCTCGCGCATGTGGGAGGTGCCCACCTTACGCGGATCAACGCCGTGACGCTTACAGAGTACAGCAGCCATACCAACAGCCTGCGCCGCAGCACCCAGACTGTTCATCACGCGGATGGATCCCATCGCGACGTGGCTAACGCTGAGGCAACGGCCAGCAAGGAACAGATTGGAGACATTGCGTGAATACATGGTACGGTAAGGCACGCTGTAGAGTTCGTTCACAAAACTCTGATCACAAGGTGGCTCTTTGCTGTGCATGCCCTCTGGTGGGTGAACATCCACAGGCCAACCACCATAAGTCACACGGTCTTCAAAGAGTTGAGGTTCGAAAATATCACCTTCGGTTAGCATATAGTCACCAACAACCCGGCGGGATTCACGGCGCAGCGGGAACGGGGACCACCATGTGGCTTCGTAGTATTTCAGAGCATCTTGAGTTTCCGGCGTACAGTGGTTCTTGAGGTGATCCCAAACGGCCATAGATTCAGCCAGAAGGTCGTTGTAGATCTCTTCGCTGTCTTTAATGGTGTCTTTGTCTCCACCCAGCGAGAACCACCAGAAAAGCTGGATGGTTGATCCATCTTCACTCAGAGCTTTTGATTTCGAGAATTTGTCGATGATATGTGGACGGTGCGGGAAATCTTCGCAGCCGAGGCGGCGCTTCAGCCAAGGTGGCGGCGTGTATTCCACAGGGCGGCTGCGGCGTTGCGCAATCACATAAAGTGCGCTTGGCAGGGTTTTTGAATCCCCTTCCGGCGGTGCCAGGCGTTCGCCGAACTCCGCTGTGCCTTCGCGACCGATGGTGAATTCCGCCCCAGCAAAGTCAGACAGAAGCGCGTCACCTGTTGCGTCCAGGAACACCGGCGCATGCATGGTGAATACGGTTTCTGTCGAGTGCTGAGTGACCTGCACGCTTTTGATGCGATCGTCTTCGGTGACTGCGCTACCAAGGCGCGCGTTCAAAAACAGATCGAGCGTCGGTTCACGCAAGCACCATTCAGATAGGATCAGATCCCAAATACGACGGTTATCCGCTTGCTGAGAGCGGTTCGCGTATTCCATGATGATCTCTTCGAGAATACCACCTTCGCGCGCCATCCGGTTGTGCCAGAAAGAGGCCGCACCATGAGGTGGAACAAGGGCAAGACTACTGGAGTTCCCACCCAAAAGTGGACGTTGTTCGATGAGGGCAACGCGGATGCCTTCCCGTGCAGCTGTGATAGCCGCGCAAAAGCCGGAAATGCCGCCGCCGGCGACAACCAGATCATATTCGCGTGTTTTGTGGTCCATATCTTCTGGAACTCCTGTTAATTCGTCTTTCGTTCAGGCTGCGCAAGTCAAAGCTTGCTGGCGTCCTGTCCAATTCTGCTTGGGAAATCACGACGCCAATCGCGCCGGTGAAATGGGTGATCGGGGGGCGACTTTGCTTCCGCCACATAGCGATCCGCAAAGGATGTCTTTGTGGCCTCCAGCAGGCTTGCCGTGAGGGCCGCATCCAATTCTTCACGAATTTGGGGGTGTTCGGCGATCTGGTTGATCTGTTCTGTCGGATCGTTTGATAGGTCAAACAGCGCCTGCATACCGTTCTTGTAACGCACCAGTTTCCAACGCTGCGAACGCGCCATCATGCCTTGGCTTGTGACACCGATGACAACGCGATCAGCAGGTGCAGACCCCAATGTCGGGCCAGTGGCCGCAGCGCTTGGCGTGATGCTGCCCCAGGCTGCAAAGCTTGCATGTAGATCGGTGAGCGAAACAACACTGTTGTCGACCTTTGCCTGCGTTGGCGCGCGGAAGTCAGCTACGATCAGCGGCACGCGAATAGACGGCTCGTGGAAATAGCCTTTGCCCATCAGGCCAAAGTCACCAAGGTAGTCGCCGTGATCTGAGGAAAACACCACTATGGTGTTGTCCAGCTGGCCAGTCTCGCGCAGCGTGTTAAGCAGGCGACCCACATCCGAGTCAATGCGCTCTACGGAGGCGCAGTAATATTGGCGGATGGTTTCAATTTCAGCGGCAGACAGGTTGCTATAATCAATGTCCGCCCAAGGCCGTTTATAAGACGCCACAAATTCCGCGTGATGTGTGCGTGCCTCGTCCGTTTGCGGGATTGCTGAAGGCATAGCGCCTGCATCGACATCCTTCAGCGCTTCTGCTGGCGGATCATAGGGGCAATGCGGCCCCGGAAAGCCAACCATCATCGCAAATGGCTGATCCGGATCATGGGATTTCAGCGCTTGAATGGCCTGATCAGCAACCCAGCGGTCTGGTTGCAAGTGATCTGGTAGTGCGTTGATCGAGGCACCTTTTTGCTCAGCGTAACCTTCTTGATCAATGCCGTGCAGCTTTTCAAAATTCTCTGAGGCCAATGCATCATGGTAGTCGTCATGAATGTGGATGTGGCGTTTGTCTTCGGCGATCACGCGCGTTTGGAATCCTTCGTTGATGTCCCACGGGTAGAAATGCATCTTGCCGATGGCCAACGTGTGATACCCGGCGGCGTTTAAACGCTCAGGCCAGGTTTCAATGCCCATCTCGCGGCGGTCCGGGCGCAGCCAGGCAAGGTTATGCACCACGCCGGTCTCATGGGCATCTTGACCGGTCAGCATAGAGGCGCGGGCTGGAACGCAAATCGGGCTCGGGGAGATGGCGGCGTCATACCGAGTGCCGATTTCTGCCAGCCCATCGACATGCGGGGTCTTCAGGAAATCCGCGCCATAGCACCCCAGAAAATCTGCGCGCAGCTGATCCGGTAGGATGAACAGAATATTGGGATGTTTACTCATTCAACTTGCTCCGCAGGATGAGGTTGCAGCATCAACAAAAGGCCAGCTGCCATGATCAAACCGATGCCGACCCAGGCGATAGGTTCTGGCAGGTAGCCCCATACAGCCCAGTCAAAGATCAGAGCCCAAAGTATGGCGGTGTAGCGCAGGGGGGCGATCCGGTTCACGGCACAGCGATGCAGGGCCGCAACGATCATGAAGTTGGCGACAAGGAAGGTCAGCCCGGCCAGGCAAATCGCCAACAATTCCGGTGTGGCCGGTTTCACCCAAGGTTGCTGTGCAGACACAGCCAATGAGGAAAGCGAAACAAACGCCAAGGAAATCAGGGTGACTTTACGCAGGTCGAGATCTTGCGGCATGCGGCGCGTTACGACATCCCGGAAGGCGTAGGCGAAAAGCGAAATGATCGCCAGCAGCACACCCGCAATCGAATAGTCGATGCCGGGGCTCAAAATAAGAAGCGTGCCTGCCAGTGCGAGGATCAAGGCGACCCAGCTTTGGATCGACATGCGCTCAGAGAGCATGATCGCAGACAGCACAATTGAAAGAATTGGTAATGTCGCGTGAATACTGGCCAGCAAACTCAGCGGCAAAAGAAAGATTGAGAAGGACAGCGTGAGTGCCGCCAAAGCATCCAGCGCTGCGCGGAATACGGCGCTGCGGCCGATTGGAGCGGCATTTGGTGTTGACCACGCCAGAATGATGAAGCCCAAAACGATGAAACCAAAGACCGAGCGAATGGCGACGGCCTCGCTTATTGGGGTAACGTCAACGGTTTTCAGCAAAACCGAAGACGCGGTCGCCGAGAAAATCGAAAAGAGCGCCAGGCCCTGGCTGCGGTGGGTTTGTGTCAGAGGCATGTGCTTGCTCATGACGGGGCCGGAGTGAACCCGGCGTTTGGTGTTTGCGTGATGGCCTCGTAACCACCTGTCGCTACAATGCGTTCCATCTGCGATTGCTTGCAGGCGATATCCGTCGCGACTGGGTCGGCGACTTTGCGGATTTCATTCAACAGAGAGGCCTCGGTCTGTGCCAATTCTGGCGTGCCGTGCAGGTTTTGGCTTTCTGTGGGATCTTTGAGCAGATCAAACAGCAGCGGGTCTGCATCTGGCGTGCAGATATATTTCCAACGCCCTTCGGTCACGCCATAGACGCCCGATGTTGCCCCCGCACAATGTTGTTGCGCCACGATGGGACGTTGCGTGCTGGGTTCTTGTGCGATCTGGCGCAACGAGCGGCCACGGCGACGTTTATCCAGTGGCTGCGGGGTGGCGTCAAAAAGATCCAGAACGGTTGGGTAAATATCCAGCAGTTGCGCCGGAGTATTGACGGTTTTGCCATAGGGCATATCCGGGCCCGCCATGATCAACGGGACACCCACAGAGGGCTCTAACAGGCTGCATTTTCCATAGAGCCCATGGGTGCCAAGCGCCTCTCCGTGGTCGCTTGTATATATAATGTGTGTTTCGTCACCGACTTGGCTGTTGCGCAGCGCGTCCAGAACCTTGCCAATACGGCGGTCCAGCGCAGTGATATTGGCATAGTACGCCGCGGTGATGGATTTGATCTGCTCTGCGGACAGCGCATCAAGATCAATGTCAAAATAAGTTCTGAGGTTCTGCAGGGTTTGGTGATCAAGATGCGCGGCATCTCTCACATTAGGTTCCGCCAGATCACGTGACATATATATGTCAAAGAGCTCTTGTTCGGCCAGGTATGGCGGATGCGGGTTTGTGAACGACACAAACAATAAGAATGGCGCGTCGTCGGCGCTGCGATTTTCTAGCCAATCCACCGCGGCATCGCAGATCGACTGATCATAGGCCGCATAAGGGGATGCGCCCGCACCAGCATTGCGCAGCAAGTCTCCGGCTGTTTGAACGGTTGGCAGCGGATTGCGCAAAAGCGACGTAAAGGTACCGGTGCCGTTCACAACATGCATCGGCAGGATTTGCTGATCAAAGCCAACGTCGTCTTCGGTATTCCGGAAATGCAGCTTGCCGATGGACACTGTTTCGCGCTTGGTATCCTGCGCGCGATGCATGAAAGACCGGCGCTGCCCACGATAGGGGGCTGCATTATCCCAGGCAGAGACCTCATTGATATGAAGCCCAGTCGCCATGCTCGCGCGCGAAGGGACACATATAGGTGCATTGCAATAACCGCGCGAGAATCGCGTGCCGCATTGTGCCAATGCATCTAGTGCCGGGGTTTCAACAACTGGGTGCCCATAACAGCCCAATGCAGAGCGCCGATGCTGGTCAGACATTATGACAACCAGATTCTGACTCATTGCATTGACCCCAGAATCGCGCTCGAAACGCCTTTAAGGCGAATGAAATAAAGGGATTTCCCAATTTCAGTGTGGCGAATCGAATCGCAGGAGCCTCGCACTACTGACGTAGCGACAAAAGGCAAAGGCGCCGCTTTGCGTTCATCACTCATAAAATTAGTAGGTTGCGGCATCTCGGTTCCTGAAATCTGGAAAAGTTGTTGACAAGGTACCCATAACATAAGCTAGTTTCAAGTATGAAACACGAGTTGCAATTATAGGGACTGATGTGAAAACACTGACCGGCGTACTTCCTATTGTGCCAACACCCTTCGCGGTGGATGGCACGCCAGATCACTCCTCCCTGGCCAAAGTGGTTGATGATGCAATCGCTTTTGGCGCAGCGGCGCTGGTTTACCCCGGCGTCGCCAGTGAGGATGTTCATCTGACCTCTGAGGAGCGGATGGCATGTCTGGATGTGGTGGTGAGCCGTACCAATGGTCGTGTCCCAGTGATCGCAGGGGTGAACACTGCTGATCCAGCAGAGATGGTGGCGTTGGCAGGCAAGGTTGCTGCGCAGAACGTGCAGGCGATTATGGCGATGGCCGTGCCTGATATGCGTCCGGACTACGCTGGCTGGTTTCACAAGATCGAAGAGGCCTCAGGTGGGCTGCCTATTATTTTGCAAAACCTATTTGCGCCGCGCGGCGCGGATCTAAGCGCGGAAGAGATGATTGCTTTGGCGAAAGCTGTGCCCTCTATTCGTTATGTCAAAGAAGAAGGCGTGCCATCAGGGATCAAAGTGTCAGAGCTTGTCGCAGCATGCGGCCCGGATCTGGATGCGGTGATCGGCGGAGGCGGCGCGCGCTATTTACTTGAAGAGCTTGATCGCGGCGCTGTCGCAACCATGCCTGCGATTGAGTTGCTCGAACTGCATGTTGATTTGATGCAGGCCTATCTGAGCGGAGATCGCGACACGGCTAAGGCGCTTTATGTGCGCAGCTTGCCGATCTTGCTGACCCAAGCCCCGTTTCGGATGCGCTTGACCAAGCTGATATTGAAACACCGCGGGTTGGTTGAAACCGATATCGTTCGCGAAAGACTTCCAGACATGGATGATGCGCTTAAAATGCTGATCATAGAATTCTATGAAGAGGCCATGTCTTACAAAACTTCTGAGGCCTCAAGTGACTGACCGGATTGAACATATCCAGGTTTTCGTCTTTGAACGTCAAAGAGATGAGAACTATCTGGGCGAGGTCGCGAAAGGCGAGCAGGCGATTGGTGATCACCATGTCGTGCGCCATTTCAACGGCACGATTTATCCGCGCCAAGATCGCTCTGTCGTTTTGAAATTGACCGATGCGGATGGGGTTGTTGGCTGGGGTGAAACCTATGGTTTGGTCGCTCCGAAAACCATCCTCGCGATTATCGAAGATTTGATCGGCCCTTACCTGAAAACGCTTGATTGCAGCGACCCGGCCAAGGTTTGGGACGCGCTATACGATCTGCAACGCGTGCGCGGCTATTGGGGGGGCTATCTTGCCGACGCCTTGGCCGCGATCGACATCGCGCTTTGGGATATTCACGCGCGCAAATGCGGGAAAAGCCTTCAGGCTGTGTTGGGAAAACCAGGAGCGTATAAACTGCATGGCTATGTTTCTGGCTTGCCTCAGAAAACCCGCGCTGGGCGGATCGAAGAAGCACTGCGTTGGAAAGGCCTTGGATTTGATTCCATTAAGATACCGGTCAGCGCGACAGACGATGGCGACGTGGTTGGCGAGTTTGCAGCCCTGCGGGAAGCACTGGGTGACGATCACCGCATTGCCTTAGATTTGCACTGGGCCTTCTCTGTGTCTGAAGTGACAGAGATGGATCAAGATTTGGAACCATATAATCCTTGGTTCTTGGAAGCGCCTGTTAAACCTGAAGATATTCAGGCTCAGGTCGCTGTTGGTCGCTCGATCAAAGCGCCGCTCGCCTTGGGTGAAGAATGGCGAAGTGAGTGGGATTACATTCCACGTGTTGGCGCATGTTCGATCGTACAACCAGAGATGGGGCATACCGGAGTAACGCAGTTCATGCGCATGGCGAAACGTGCGGTCAAGGCGAGTAGCCGATTGATCCCACATGCGACAATTGGTTTGGGCATCTTTATGTCCGCCAGTCTGCGCGCTAGCGTTGCCGCCGGTGCGGAAAGCCATGAATTCCAACACACGATATTTGGGCGCAACGCTGAATTATTGGATGGGGCTACGGCCTGCCAATCAGGCGCCTTCGAAATTCCGGATACACTAGGTCACGGTGTTACCCCGAATGCGGATGGGCTTGCCCATCTAACTGAACTCGTTTTCTTATGACAATGGAGGAGGACTAACAATGAAGCGATTGTCCAGAATAGCGGCAACGACCGCGCTGGCGCTGACAACAACGCTCTCAGCGCTGTCGGTTTCTGCTGAAACCCTAACTTTCGTGAGCTGGCAAAAAGATGACCCAAGCTTTGGTGCTTGGTGGGATGAGGTCATCGCCGAATTCGAAGCCACTCATGAGGGTGTCGACATCGAAATGACACGTGTGGCACGTAACGAATACGCCACATCTATGTTTACAATGTTTGCAGGCGCAGCTCCGCCAGACATCGTACATTTGGCGGCTTTCGAATATCAGCCATTCGCGGCTGAGGGCTGGCTGGAGCCTCTCGATCCTTACATCGCCGAGTCAGGTCTGGATCTAACCGGTTGGGCAGGTCAGGCGACATGCGAATGGGATGGCAACACATCCTGCCTGATGCTTCTCTATGCTGGCTATGTCATGGCGTATAATGAAGCGCTTCTGGCAGATGCCGGTGTCACCACCCCGCCAACTGATTGGGAAAGCTTTTTGGCCGCAGCGCGGGCTGCGACAAAAGACACAGATGGCGATGGCGTGACCGATAAGTTCGGCGTGGGCATGCCGACAAAAGGCGCATCTTCGGTGATGCACGGCATTCTGAATTTCGTTCTGGGTGCCGGTGGCGACTGGACTGTTGACGGAAAACCGACGTTCGACTCCGAAGGCACAATTGAAGGGTTGCGTCGCTGGAAACAGCTGTTTGACGAGGGGCTAACTCCCCGGGACTTAGGCACCAGCGACATGCGTCAATTGCACATCGAAGGCCACATCGCGATGCTACTCGATGGTCCCTGGGTTCGTGGCGTACAGAAACGCGCTGCAGAAGATATGCTTCCTAACCTGAAGCTTGCCAAAACGCCGTTCTCGCCTCCTGTCGGCGGTACGTCCAATGTTCTAGCGATCCCAAGCGACATTTCAGATGAGCGCAAAAATCTGGTTTGGGACTTTATCCAAATCGCAGCCTCTGAGAAGTATCAGCAGCGTTTCTCCGCGATCTCTAGCTCACCGGCACCACGTCCAGGTCTGGACTACTCTGCGGAAATCGCAGCTGAGCCTTACTTCGAGCTGATCGCTGAGCAAGCCAATGCAGCGGCAGCAGCTGGCGTTGATCGCCTGCCACGCGGCCTAGAGATCGAATTCCCAGAAGTGGGTAAGATTGTTCTCCAAGAAGTTCAGCGCATGCTGATCGAAGACATCGATCCAGCCGTGACAGGCAAGACAATCCAAGAACGCGTGTTGGCCATCAAAAAGTGACCCAACGCACTTCACTAGCAGGTAAGGCCACTATTCTGGTGGCCTTACCTTACTCATTACATTCGCAAGATCGGTCCCGGAAATGATTGACTTTAGCGCCCCTAAGAACCGCAAAACCTTCGGATATTTGCTGCTGGCTCCAGCGGTAATCCTGATGGCTGCAATCATTGTCTATCCGATCTTATTGTCGGTAGACGTGTCATTGCAGGATGTTCGTATCGCCAGAATCGGCGAAGACGCAAAACCGCGTACCCTTGATAACTACCGTTGGCTGTTTGGATCACATGAATTCTGGCGCGCCGGCTGGGTAACCGCAAAAATGGTATTTTTTGTTGGTGGCACAGCATTGGTGATCGGCCTCGCAACGGCAATGCTCGTCAATCAACGCTTCAAAGGCCGCGCAGCTGCGCGTCTTTTCGTAGCCCTGCCTTGGGCCGTGCCCGAAGTTGTTGCGACCGTCGTCTGGGCTTGGATGCTCGACAGTTCCTTTGGTGTGATTAACTGGGGCCTGTTGCAGGTCGGGTTGATCGATCAGCCGATCCAGTTTGCCTCCGATGCAAATGCAGCCTTCTTTGCTGTGTGTTTCGTGATGATCTGGAAAGGCTATCCGTTGATGTCGATCATGCTGCTCGCAGGTCTGCAATCCATTCCAGAAGAGCAATATCAGGCTGCCAAAGTAGACGGTGCCGGACCATTCCAGCGTTTCTGGTATGTGACCATCCCGAACTTGATGCCTGTGATCGGTGTGACGCTCGTTATGACAACGCTTTGGGTCTTCCGTGACTTTGCGATTATCCACGTTCTGACCGAAGGTGGTCCGCTTGGTGCGACAACATCGCTGTCGATCATGACATATGAGCAATCGTTTAGCTTCTTCCGCATGGGCCAAGGTGCCGCTGTGGGTGTGGTTACGCTCATCATCTGTGCATTCATCAGCCGCGCGCTGGTGGGCCGTTTCGCTAACTCTCCGCATTAAGGATAGGACCGATGAAAGACTCAAAACTTCGGCAGGCGGCCATTTATATCACTGTCATCCTCGTGATCGCCATACTTCTGTTCCCGATCTACTGGATGGTGGTGACCGCGCTGTCTCCTGTTCACCAACTGCGTAGCTTTCCGCCGTCCTTCTGGCCGGAATCCCCGCAATGGGATGTGTTTTCCACGCTCTTGGCAAACCAACCCTTTGGTTTGTGGCTGAAAAACACGGTCACCATCGCGATCGCGACGATGATCCTGGCACTGTCTGTGTCCATTTTCGCGGCCTATGCACTGTCTCGGTACCGTCTGCGCGGTGGCACAACGATTGGTCTGTTCATTCTGACCTCAAAAATGCTGCCGGCAACGCTGCTTGTGATCCCGTTCTTTGCGATCTTTAGATCGATGGGGATGGTTGGCTCGCTTTGGTCCGTCGTGATCACGCAGGCCACGTTGATCGTGCCTTTCTGCACATGGATGCTGAAAGGTTACTTCGACACCATTCCCGAAGAATTGGAGCACGCGGCACTTGTTGATGGCTGTTCACCCTTGGGCACAATCTGGCGGATCGTTCTGCCAGTGGCGGCCCCAGGCCTCGCAGCTACCGCACTCTATGCCTTTGTGATCAGCTGGTCGGACTTTCTGTTCTCACGGACGTTCCTGCAGACCTCTGAATCAAAATGGACACTGAACATGGGGATTGCAGCAATGAAGGGGGAATTCGTGACCGACTGGAACGTCATTATGGCGGCCTCGCTCATGGCGTCACTTCCAATCCTTCTTGTCTTCCTCGTCCTGGAACGCTTTCTCGTTGGCGGTCTCGCCTCCGGTGCTGAAAAATAAGGAACTATCATGGCTGTAGTTGAATTTGAAAATATCCACAAAACATACGGCTCATTCGAGGCGGTAAAAAACTTCAATCTTACCGTTGAAGATGGAGAGTTCTGTGTGTTCGTCGGGCCTTCGGGCTGCGGTAAATCCACCACCCTTAAGATGCTGGCTGGCCTTGAGCCTGCCACATCAGGTTCTATCCGGATCGGTGACCGTGATGTCACGGATCTGGGGCCTGGCAAACGCGACATCGCGATGGTTTTCCAGAACTATGCGCTTTATCCGCATATGTCAGTGCGCAAGAACATTGGTTTTGGTCTGAAAATGCGGGGCATGTCCTCTGCAGAGATCAACGAACGGGTAGAAGAAGCTGCAAAAATTCTGGAGCTGACAAATTATCTGGATCGCCGTCCAAAGGCGCTTTCTGGCGGTCAGCGTCAGCGTGTTGCTCTGGGTCGTGCGATTGTCCGTGAACCAAGCGCCTTCTTGATGGATGAACCACTGTCAAACCTCGATGCGAAGCTTCGGGTTCAGACACGTTCTGAAATCGTGAACCTGCAGAAACGGATCGGCACAACGACGATTTACGTGACACACGACCAAACCGAAGCGCTTACAATGGCCGATAAGATCGTTGTTATGCGTGACGGCGTTGTGCAGCAGATCGGGACACCACATGATCTGTTCCACCATCCGCGCAATATTTTCGTGGCAGGGTTCATCGGTTCGCCAGGTATGAACTTTTTCCGTGGGCCGGTTAAATCCGCCGATGGAAAAGTCACGACGACTTTCGCGGGCCATGACGTGGAAATCCCACAAGCTGCAGAGCGTCTAGTGGGGCAGGAGGCGATCTTTGGGATCCGTCCTGAACATATCGAAATCGGAGGTGGTCGCCTGCCGTCCAAACTCACGCTGGTTGAGACTCTTGGTACGGAGAAAATCCTGCATTTCGACACGCCTGAGAGCCAAAGCTTGAAGAGTGAAGAAGCGGATTTCGGACCAGATGATGCGGATCGTGACGTGAAGTCTATGCTGATCCGAGTGATCGATGATCTAGAGTACGCGATTGATCAATCGGTTTCTATGGGTTTCCCGAAAGAGAAAATACACGTATTTGATCCTAATACATACGTGGCTTTGGACTAAGAACCTTGAACAAATTTGAAAATATTGCGGAGAAATATCCTGGAGCAGGCACGCTGGTGAAAGGTATTCAAATTCTTGAGTACCTTTACGAAGCAGATAAGCCGTGCACTTCGGCAGAACTTTTACGTCAAACGAAGTTGCCGAAAGCGACCCTGTACCGGCTTCTCAATGCATTGATCGAATTTGGATATGTTCTGCATGATGAACGACTGAAAACCTATAGCCTCGGTCACAGGCTTGTCGAACTCGGAAGCAACTCACTTGCAAACATCGATTTGAGAAGTGCAGCTGCAGATGAATTGACGCGCCTGTCTGAGGACATCAATGAAACGATTAGCCTTGCCAAATTGGAAAAGGACCGGTCGATCTGCGTTGATGTGCGTCGCTCAAGCAATCGCTTGGGCATTGGCGTCGAAATCGGAAGTGGTCTGCCTGCTGTCGTTAGCGCAGCGGGCCGCGCCATCCTCGCGGGCATGCCGCCAAACTTAACCAACCGGTTCCTTTCTGGTCTCTCCCAAGAAGAACGTGCCGAGTTGGATGCTGAGTTTGCCATAAGCCGTGCCCGCGGATACACCATCGCACCGTCTGCGACGCTTGATGGCGTCCTTATCATCGCCGCGCCGATCATTGGCGGGCCTGATATGGGCAACGGTGCCATCCTTGTCACTGCTCTTGCGGATCGTATCTCGCTTGAGCGTCGTCACATTATCGGTCGTGATCTTATGGAAGCATCACGCCGCATTATGGGCCTCATCGGGAGCGCACCATTGAGTATTATGCCTAACTCACGTCCAGTCGAGCCTGTCGAGAAAGACCTACGATGTGTGGCCCCTGTTGGCGCAGTTGTTGGTGAAGGTCCGGTCTGGGATAAACGCGAAGGTCTGTTGCGTTGGGCCGACTTGGCTGCGCCAGCGTTGCATGCCTTTGATCCCCAAACGGGCCGAGATGCTGCCCATCCGGTGCCCTATCTGGTGAGTGCGATCTTGCCAGCTGAAAACAACAAGCTTGTGGCCATCACCCAAAACGGGGCGGAAAGCTACAATGCTGAAACACAAAGCTTCCGCACGCTATACAACCCCGAAGCCCATATATCGACGAACCGTTTCAATGATGCCAAGACTGACAGTAAAGGGCGTATTTGGGCAGGTACGATGAGCCTTGATGCTTCGATGCCGTCGGGATCTTTGTACTGTTTTGATGATGCCACCAGCGCACGGGCTGTCGATGGCGGCTTACAGGTTGCTAACGGTCTGGGCTGGAGCCCGGATGAGAAACGTTTCTATTTCGTCGATAGTGCCGTGGGCAATGTGTTTGTCTATGACTTTGACAGCGAAGCCGGCATAGCCACCAATCGTGAAGTGTTCCTGAATTTCAAACCACACGAAGGCAAACCGGATGGCCTGTGCGTTGATAGCGCTGGTAATATCTGGGTCGCGCTGTGGGATGCTTGGTGTGTGAACTACTATAATCCACAGGGTCAGTTGCTGCGCAAAATCAATATGCCCGTTCCACGACCAACCAGCCTGTGTTTTGGCGGTGATGATCTAAAAACGCTCTACATCACCAGCGCGTCTATCCGTCTTCCTGCGGATGTTTTGGAAGAGGCCCCATTGTCCGGCGGTCTGTTCGCGATCGACGTTGATATCGCGGGTCAGCCAATCCACGAGGTCCGCGCGTGGCTGTAATCTATGACGATTTCCGCGGCAGCCATGTGATTGTCACAGGCGCTGCGGCGGGCATTGGACGCGCGATTGCAATTGCCTATGCGCAACAAGGCGCAATAGTCACAGCGATTGACATCAATGAAGCAGGCTTGGCTGAGACAGCTGAGCAAGCCGAGGGGTACGTCGTCTCGCAGCCCTGTGACGTGACCGATTTAGGCGGGTTAAGAAACGTTGCGGATGCAGCGATCTCTGCCCATGGTCCCGTTAAAGTTCTGGTCAATAACGCAGGTGTGGATCGTCGGATCGCCTTTGATCAACTGTCCGCAGAAGACTGGCAGCGCATGATGGCGTTGAACCTTGATCACTACGCGGTTCTAAGCTCTGCGGTTTCAGAACAAATGGACACGGCATCCGGCCACGCTGCAATTGTGAACCTATCGTCTTCGGCTTGGATGAAACTGGCTGGAAACCTTGCCGCCTATCATGCTGCAAAAGCCGGGATCATCGGTTTGACACGTGGTTTGGCGCGTGATTTGGGCGGCAAAGGAGTATCGGTGAATGCGATTGCCCCTGGGCGCGTGCTGACGGAACGGGTCGCAGATGATGTGGATGAAGCATGGTATGACGAAACCCGTCAAATTCAATGTGTTCCAGACCTGATCAAGCCTAATGACATTGCCGAAGCTGCGCTTTGGCTTGGGTCTTCTGACGCGCGTTTCGTGACGGGGCAAACCCTGATCGTTGACGGCGGTGTTGTCTAACAAACTCTTTATAAAGAAAGCGAATGCTCATGAGTGATGCACTCGGCCAAGTAAAAGCCATAATCTTTGATGTCTTCGGCACTGTCGTGGATTGGCGAGGCTCTATCCTGCGTGAACTCGAAGAGGTCGGCCAGACCCATGGCATTGATGCCAACTGGTCAGAATTCGCAGACAAGTGGCGCGCCGGCTACAACGAGGGCTCGCGGGCCTTTTTGCTGGAGAAACAACCGTGGAAAAAGGCGGACCTGCTGCATTGGGAACGCTTGAACCTGCTGAAAGCAAACTATGGTCTGGATCGACTGTCCGAAGCCGAATTGCGCCATTTGAACAAAGCCTGGCACCGACTTACCCCTTGGAAGGATAGTGTTAAAGGGCTGACCCGTCTTAAGCAAAAATATATGATTGGTACGCTGTCCAACGGCGACAACGGCCTCTTGGTGCATATGGCAAAAAACGCCGGCTTGCCGTGGGATGTTATTATGGGTGCCGAAAATTTTGGGTCTTACAAACCAGATCCAAAAGTCTACTTGGGCGCTGTTGATCTCCTTGGATATGAAACACATGAGGTCATGGTTGCTGCTTGCCATCTCTCTGATCTTTATAACGCACGTAAAAACGGTCTGCGGGCGGGTTTCATCGTACGCCCAGATGAATTCGGCGACAGCGACCGTGAACCCGATCTGGTGGGTGATGAGCGTATCGATGTTCATGCCACTGACTTCATCGATTTTGCAGAAAAGATGGGCGCGTGAGTTCAAGCCAAAATCACGAACACGATCCAGTTGGGGCGATCTCCGAAGCCGGTGCGACGGGCCGTACCGCCGAAATCTTCGCGGATATTAGATCGGTGATGAACGTGCCCATAGTCACGGCAATCTGGCGTGGTTTGGCCGGTGTCGATGGTGATCTAGAAGCAGTTTGGACCGCTGTTCGCCCAGTAATAGAAAATGGCCAAGCTGATCAGTTCATATTGGCTTTAGAGAAGGACGTTGTTTTTCCTACGCCTTCGAATACTGCATCAGAAGAATTGGCTTCCTTTGATTGTCTCAAAGCCGATCAATCAGAAATATTGATGATTGTTCGAGCCTATAACAGAGCTAACGCCCTGTCCTTGATTGCTCTGACCGCTCTCGCGCGCACTCCCGGAAAGGCATTTTATTTTAAAGAAATGGTATCAGCCAGACCAGAATGCTCTGCTTTGAAACCTTTGCTGGAAAAAGACCAAATTTCATCGGAAAACTGGAACATCCTTGAAAGAACAACGTTCATTGGTGCTGAACGTCGTAACCCGGCGGTACCTACACTTTGGCGCCACCTTGTTTATTGGCCGGAGTTAATTGATTTAGCTACCCGGCGTTTTTTACCGCTCAATGAGGATGGATCAATGTTTCAGGCTGTCGACGACGTTATGGAATTCGTCGAGAGAGCTGCACCAAGTCTGGGCATAGGAATTGATCGGACTGTTGCCATTTCCGATTCATCACTGGATATGGTCGAAGGCTATATCGGTAGACAGCCCTCGGTTTGTCGAATGACAACGGTCGGTAGATCGTTGGAAAGATGGCTCATGGCTGAACCGTAGATCGGAAGTAAAGTACTTGCTGATACAGAATACCGAAAACTACTAGAGATCCTATATTTATTAGTGGCATTGCAGCGATCGACTAACCGTAACTCATGGGGCGGAAAGCGGTCTTTTGCTGCGGTCTGAACAAATGTCGGCAATGCGCAAAAGCAGACTTCCGTATTCGCTCCGTTAAACATCAACGGCCGCTTAGGGCGAAAGGTAGTTTCTGATCCAGCTTGGGTTTGATCGCTATTTCGGGCTAATAACCTCGACCCTTGAGACATACTCGAGCGATGAAAGAAATGAGATTATCTGATTGATCTCTTCGATAGTTAGTGCGCTTCGGCTCACTGGTTCCTTCGCCCATTGACGCAGTTGCTCATAAAGAACTTCTCGCCGGGGCTCTTACTTGTCTTTCTCATCGTCCACTCCTTGGTGGTTACGATGAGCCAAGAACACGCTCTTATCAAATTGCCCTAATTGGACCCATAAGCGATGACGTCAGACACTTGATGTCTTAGCCGATCGATTTTTTGATCTCAACTTATAGGACAACCAAAAATATTTGATTCCTAGAATATTTTAGACAGCACGTTACGCCCATAGCCTCGCGCACGCTTGATACCATTATGGAGCTTCCGAGCAAAAGCGGATTTGCCAGTTGTTTTGTGAAAGCGGACCTTCGACCAGAGCGCGGCGAAAGAGAAAAATGAGCCCATACCTACCACGCTCGCAGCTGCAGAATGTTGCAAACACAGAAAAACACTTAGGCCTCGACGGCTCAGACCGGTCACTCACCTCCACGTCGAGCGCCGCACCGCAGCTTTCGCATTCCAGCCATTCATCCATCGCACAGCATTCTTACAGGCTCGATAACGGTTGCGCGGAAAAATCCGACATATCTCCGGAGTGGCTATCGCCGATGCAGAAGGCCCTCCGCCCCGTAGCAATGGCTGTTTTGTGCTGCACCGGGCTTCTGAAGCGCGATCACTCACAGGCACCAAACTATACTAGGCGGAACCATTCAGCTTGTTGCTTTAAAACGTATAAATAGGATGGCGGGCCATATTTGTTTTCGTCGGGACTAAATCTGTGACATCCAAAATTGCTTCGCTTTCACGGCGCAGGATACCTTAATAAAACTGCCGACCGCCATTGCTCGTCATTCTTGCGAAATGAAATCGATGTAGACGTGATTGCCATCGGGACTGCGGAGGTGGAACTGCACAACTCCGATCTCGTCCAGTTCGAAGCGCTGATGAGAAACGGCTCTGTGACTCAATTTTGCCTCAAAATCTGCTTTGCCTGTCGCGGTCAGGGCGAAATGTTCGAGTTTGAGTTTCACCTCGGAACCGTCCGCCGGATCACCGCCATGCCCGACCAGATGGATGACAGCGGCGTCGCCAGCATAAAGCCAGGCGCCCGGGAATGGAAAGTTCGGGCGCGGGCCGGTGTGCAGGCCCAATATGTCGCCGTATCAGGCCACCAACGCTTCGACCTGGGTGGTTTGGATGTTGACGTGATCAAGTCTGCGCACCTGGATCTCAGAAGCCTTCCAGTACGATCTTGCCCTTTGCCTTGCCACTTTCGATCAGTGCATGGGCGCGCTTCAGGTTTTCGGCATTGATTGTACCGAAGCTCACGGTCGCGGTAGAGCGCACTTTGCCTGCGTCGATCAGGCCAGCCACGGTATCGAGGATTTCACCCTGACGCGCGATGTCGTCGGTAGTGAACAGCGAGCGGGTAAACATCAACTCCCAGTGGATCGACACGGCTTTGCCCTTGAACGGCATGATGTCAAAGCCCTTGGGGTCGTCAATCAGGCCAAAGCGGCCCTGCGGCGCGATGAATTCGGCGATCTGCGATACATAGGTTTCAGAATAGTTGGTCGAGAACACGAAGGCAGGTGCGCCTATGTTTAGCGCGGCAATCTGTTCGGGCAGCGGTTTGGAATGGTCTACTATGTGGTGCGCACCCAGTTCCTTGACCCAGTCCTGGGTTTCGGCACGCGAGGCTGTCGCGATGATCGTCAGGTCCGTCTGCTGGCGCAAAAGCTGGATCGCGATGGATCCAACGCCTCCCGCGCCGCCAATGATCACAATGGCATTCGCAGCACCTGGCACCGGATCGGTAACCTTCAGGCGGTCAAAAATCATCTCCTGCGCGGTGAGCGTGGTCAGCGGCAGCGCGGCGGCGGCAGAGGTTTCGATTGTCTTTGGCGCGTGCCCGACGATACGGGCATCGACGAGGTGATATTCGGCATTGGTGCCGGAGCGGTTGATCGCGCCCGCGAACCAGACCTGGTCGCCGGTTTTGAACTGGCTGACCTTGCCGCCAATTTCAACAACCTCACCCACGCCATCCCAGCCGAGGATCACGGGCGTGTCGCCTTCTGCAGGGCGGTTCTGGCGAACCTTCGTGTCGACGGGGTTGACCGACACCGCCGCAACCTTGACTAGGATGTCGTGGCCTTTTGCGGTCGGTTGTTCGATCTCAAGGTCGATCAGGGCGTCGGCGCGATCAATGGCGCCGTTGGTGGTATAGCCGATGGCTTTCATCTTCATTCTCCGAGACTGGAATAATCGGAGCGGCACCGTTTGTCCGGTGCCGCAAGGTGTTGGATCAGGGTTTCGCGGTCAGGATGACATAGCTGTGGTTGCTGCCATCGTCGCCCATGTTCAACGCGGGGTGCGTGTGCAGCTGGTTGGCGACGATGTACATCGTGCCATCCGGTGCGAAGGAAAAGCCATCGGCCCACCGCAGCAGCTTGTCGTCCTGCGCAAAGATTTCGAAGCTGTCCGGTGTAGACACCGTCACGGCATTGCGGGTGACGTCGCCGGAGAACACTCGGCCCTGTCCGTCGATGATAAAGCCGTCGTTCGGGCCTTTTTCGGCGTAGCGGGTTATCTGGCCCGCCAGCGCGGCATCGTCCAGCGCCGCATCTGCCAAAGCGGCAGCGGGGATGCGCCAGATGTCGCGGCCATTCATCGTACCGAAGTAAACGTTATCGAACGTCGGGTCGATTGTGATCGCGTTCATCGACAGGTGCCAGGGGGTCGCGTTGCCATCGGCGTCTTTGAAGCCAACCAGATTGCCATCGATGACTACATCCTCGTCAGATGGCATCAGTGTCCCGGATGCTTCCAGAACGCGGCGTGCAGTGCCGGTTTCAAGGTCGATCACAATAAACGCAGGCTTCAGGTCGGCCGCTGGTGCCGTGAAAGTCATGTCGGCGATGTAAATTTTGCCGCGCTCTTCATCGAGGGCGAAATCCTGAAGGAAAGAGATCGGTGTGACGACGTCGGACGGGATTTCAATGATCTTATGGAACGCGTCGGCCTGTGTATCCCAACCAACCAGTTTCGGTGCGCTGTCCGCGCTACCCATGTCGAGGATCCACACGATGCCGTTTGCATCCGATTTGATCCCGATGGTGCCAGCAATACCGACGTCGCCCGCTTCGGGGCCATCTGCCCAGTCCTGCGTCGGGAACGGAACCTTGGTGCCGTCTTCAAGAACTTCGACAACGCGCAAAGTGGGGCCATCCAGCGGCTGCTGTGTGATGATCACGCGGTTGTCCGGTGTCACGGTGATGTTGCCGGGGCGCGTGTCGCTGATTTCCGCAAAGGTTATTAGGTCAGCGGTGGTATCGGCAGATGTTTGCGCGACGAATGCGAAGGACAAAGCAATTGCGGATGTGAGCAGTTTTGTCGGTGTCATGGGAGGTGCCTTTCAGAGGAGCGATTGGGACTTCGGAGTGGGGATATGTGAGGCACACCTCCCCGTGATCCGGCACGCAGGTGCCAGATTTTTGGTAATCACGGGAAAGGGTTTTGTGTTAGTCGGTAAAACGGCTACTTGCGAAAGACGCGTCGTAACCACCCCGCCAGATCGACGGCGGATGCCGCTGACCCACGGTTCCGGATACCCGCTATGTCATGTGGCGACAGCCGCGCGTCCGGGCGTTTTAAGTTCTTTGGTTGGATTTCTGCTGTGGTGGCGTGGGTCGTTTTCATGATGCGGTCTCCGGTTGTCGTGGCGTCGCTCAGTCGATATGGGACATCTCGTTGAGAATGAATTCCGCAACAGCCCCATCGGTGGCGGCCATGTAAGCGGCCAGATGCGGCGCGTTCATATGCGTCTGCCAGAGTTCACGGCTTTCCCAGTTTTCGTAGAACATGAAATGCGCAGGGTTTTCGTTATCCTGATGCAGATCGTAGTTGATGCAGCCCTCTTCGGCGCGAGTGATCGGGACCAGCTTCTGCAGCTCGGCTTTGACCAGGTCGATCTTGTCGGCGTTGGCGTGAATATTGGCGACGATTGTAAGCTTGGACATTGGGTTGTTCCTTTGAATGTCTGTTCTGATGAGGGAGATATACAGCGCGGGTATTTGCGGATAAACAGACAACACTCGAAATGATAATCCGGAAATTCCGTTCAATGTTGATCGATAACATCCGCTTGTTCCTGACCATCACCGAGAAGGGCAGCCTTGTCGCCGCCGGGCGCGAGGCCGGGCTGTCCGCCACCACGGTCTCGGAGCGACTGGCCGCCCTCGAGGCGCATTACGGTGTTGTGCTGTTCAACCGAACGACGCGCAAACTCAGCCTGACCGATGAGGGGCGCACACTGTTGAGCGGGGCGAAGCTGGTGCTGGGAGAAATCGAAGATCTAGAAACGCGTATCCGCCACGGGGCCGATACCCTTTCGGGGCCAATCAAGGTCAGTGCACCAATCGACATTGGCCGCTGTATCGTGTCGGAGGTCATCTCACGCTTTACGACCGAAAACCCCGCGATTTCAATCGAGTTGCTTTTGTCGGACGGCTATGTGGATATCGTCGGGCAAGGGTTTGATCTGGCGTTGCGGTTTGGCACGATCACCGATAGCACGTTGCGATTGCGAAATCTGGGCCATTTCCGACGGATTGTCTGCGCGTCACCTAGCTACATCGATGCGCATGGCGCGCCGCAAAAGCCGGCCGATCTGGCCCAGCACAACTGCCTGATCATGCGGTTCGGGACGACCCTGGACAATGTCTGGCGCTTTGGAACCGACAAAAAACCGCAAACCGTGACCGTGCGCGGCAACAAGACGGTCAACGACGGCTCTTTGGTACGGCAATGGGCCTTGGAAGGGTGTGGCATCATTCTGAAATCGGAACTCGACGTGGCTCCTGATCTTGAGTCCGGAAGACTTGTCGCCCTCCTGGAAGGCTATGCACCGCCGGCCAATCCGCTCCAGATGATGTTCCCGCCCGGTCGTGCCCAGCCGCGGCGTGTCCGGGCGTTGGCAACCGCAATTGGCAATGCGATGATTGCACGGGAAACGTAGCCGCTGACCTTTCTGCCGTTTGGCACGTCACACTGTCTCTTGTTTCCCGTCCCCCATGCGACCGCGTGTAGAATTTCTTGGCATGAAAATAATTCACTCCTTCATGATTATTGCGAGCTTCATGGAATGTCAGGCTAAATGGTAAGACGCGGAGATCATTTTATGGAGAATCGGATGGCCGGATATTTTTCTAAAAAGATCGCAGTAATCACTGGTGGGGCTTCGGGAATCGGCCTGGCAACCGCCGAGGCGCTGATTGCGGAAGGCGCGATGGTTGTGCTGGTAGATCGTGATGAGGCCGCATTAAAAAAGGAAACCGACCGACTGGGCGGACGGGCGTTGGCGCAAGTGACGGATCTGCTTGATCCCGACAACTGCGCTGCCATGGTGCCTGAAATTCTGGGAAAGACCGGCCAGATTGACATCCTTCACTGCAACGCAGGAAGCTATATCGGCGGGGATTTGATTGAAGCAACATCAACTGCGATCGACCGGATGTTGAACCTCAATATCAATGCTGTGATCAAGAATGTGCATGACGTGATCCCGCATATGACGGAACGTGGTGCGGGCGATATCATTGCCACTTGCTCTGTCGCCGGGCACGCTGCCATCGGGTGGGAGCCAGTCTATTCGGCGTCCAAATGGTCGATGACCAGTTTTGTACAGATCATGCGACGTCAATTGTCCCAAAAGGGGATCAGGGTCGGTCAGGTTTCCCCCGGTCCGGTGGTGTCGGCGTTGCTGGCCGACTGGCCGGAAGAAAACCTGAAAAAGGCACGCGAAAACGGTAGTCTTATCGAATCGTCCGATGTGGCAGAGGCAATAGTCTTCATGCTGTCGAGGCCACGCAACATCACCATTCGCGACATAGTGGTTTTGCCCACGAATTTTGACATCTGATCAATCATTTTCGGACCGGGCGTTGGCCTCTGGCACCGGACATCCGGCGCCAGAGCTGCCTCCCAGAACATCGACATCGGAGTTTTGGCGCTGTCAGCCAGGGGGTTTTCCCGCGCCGGCGGGTCCCCCTGACGACAGCACATCTGATCGCACCGTCTAAGCCTTGTTGCCGGTAATCAGGCCGGTTGTTTGGGTTAGAAAACCGTTTGGTCGCCTAAATTTTTTGTGCGAGCAACCCAAGAAGCTTTTGATGATCAGCATTGAAATTGCGAATGCCCTCGGACAGTTTCTCGGTCGCCATCGCGCTTTGGTTCATGCCCCAGCGGAAGTCAGATTCGCGCAAAACCGTCTTGTTTCCTTCTGTCGAAGCTGACAGCTCGTTCAACATCCTCGGGACCGGGTTCGTGTCTTTTCCAAGCTCCGCAAGCAATTTGGGTGAAATGGTCAGACGATCACAGCCTGCCAGAGACTTGATCTGATCGATGTTGCGAAAAGATGCCCCCATGACAATCGTGTTGATTCCGTGTGATTTGTAATACTCATGGATCCCCCGAACAGACTTAACGCCCGGGTCTTCCTCAGGCAGATAGTCTTCAACCCCGGTTGTCTTTTTGTACCAATCGGTGATCCGACCGACAAAGGGCGAGATCAGGAAAACACCTGCATCCGCGCAAGCCTTAGCCTGCTCCATGGCAAAAAGAAGCGTGAGATTGCAGTCAATTCCGGCTTTCTGCAACTGCTCTGCGGCGCGAATGCCTTCCCACGTCGACGCCAGCTTTATCAGGATGCGGTCGCTGCCGACGCCGCGGTTTGCATAGTCTTCAACGATCTCATTTGCTTGACGAATGGAGCCTTCGACATCAAACGATAGCCGTGCATCCACCTCGGTTGAAACCCTGCCTGGAACCAATGTTGTGAGATTTGCACCAATGGCAACGGTCAACGTCCTGCACAGGGTCGCCACATCCATTCCCCGGCTCTTGGCCGTCGCGACTTCGGAGGCAATGAGGCCCTGTGCGTCATCTGCGCTCAACGCCGCCAGCACCAATGACGGGTTTGTCGTACAATCCTGTGGCTTGTGTTGTTTCACGAGCGAAGCGTCACCCGTATCCGCCACGATGACCGTCATTTCTTGCAGTTGTTCCAATGCGCTTTTCATGCGAGCTCTCCCGTTTGACGCTGCACAGATTTCTGTGCGCGATGATTGTTCAGAAGGCGCAGGCATTTCTCCGAAATGGCCTGCGCCGTGATACCAAATTCTTCGTAAAGGGTTTCTGCGCTTGCCGAGGCACCGAAGCGATCCACGCTG
The DNA here is from genome assembly GCF_040364665.1 of Cognatishimia sp. WU-CL00825. Lineage (NCBI taxonomy): Bacteria > Pseudomonadati > Pseudomonadota > Alphaproteobacteria > Rhodobacterales > Paracoccaceae > Cognatishimia > Cognatishimia sp. WU-CL00825. The sequence continues at coordinate 20,696 of NZ_BAABWX010000010.1, read as the reverse complement.
ATGACGTGATCTTCGCTTTCCACATAACGTGTCCAACCGAAAGAACTCGCGGCCTCGACGGCCAGCCTTGGCGCGTCGCCCAGGATTTCATCGCGATAGGCTTTGGGTTGCGCATCAAACAAGGACCAACAGGCGAGCGATACGACCGCAACCTCGAAGGATTCCCTGGCGAGTTGTTCTGCCGCATCCAGCGCGATGGCGACTTCTGTGCCGGTCGCCAGAATTGTAAGGTCGCGTTTTCCGCTCGGTTTGCGAATGAGATAACCGCCCCTGGAAACCATGTTTTCTGCGGTAGCTTCGGTGCGCAATGCTGGCGTGCCTTGACGCGACAACGCGAAAAGCGACGGTGCATTCAGCGTCAACGCCGTCTCATATGCCTCTAGCGTTTCGATGGTGTCTGCCGGCCGAAACACGTGAAGTCCGGGGATGGCACGCAGACTGGCAAGGTGCTCAACGGGTTGGTGCGTTGGACCATCTTCACCCAATCCAATCGAGTCATGCGTCATGACGTAAATGACCCGCGCCTGCATCAAGGCAGAGAGACGGATCGCGTTGCGCATGTAGTCGGAAAAGACCAGAAACGTGCCGCCATAGGGCACAAATCCGCCGTGCATGGCGATGCCATTCATTGCTGCGGCCATGGCAAACTCTCTGACGCCATAGTTGACGTAACGCCCTGATCCCTCTGCGCTGAACACGGTCGACATCGCGGTCGTTTTTGTCAGGTTCGATCCGGAAAGGTCGGCTGACCCGCCAATCATCTCGGGCAAATGTGTGGTCAGGACTTGCAGCGCCATTTGGCTCGCTTTGCGCGTGGCGACTTTGGGTTTTGATTGCGCCCATTCTGCCTTTGTGTCTTGGGCCAGCTGACCCAGATCGTCCGGCAACTGCCCCGACATCCGTCGGTCATAAGACGCCGCTGTATCCTTTGACAATTGCGCCAACCTGTTGCGCCACGCATTGTGTTCGGCATCATTTCTGGTGCCAAAGGCGCGCCAGGTCGCCAAATGATCATCCGGTATTTCAAATTTCGCAGCAGGAAGATTCAAAGCCGCTTTTGCCGCAGCCGCCTCATCTGACCCAAGCTTTGATCCATGCACGCCCGATGTACCGGATTTTGTCGGCGCGCCAAAGCCAATGGTTGTCCGAAACAAGATGATCGAGGGGCGCGTCGTTTCTACGATAGCGGCAGCCAGGGCATCATCAATTTCATCATGTGTGTGACCACAGGCCGTCACAACATGCCACCCGAGTGCTTTGAATTTTGCCGCTGTATCCTCGGAAAAGGACAAATCAGTACTGCCGTCGATGGTGATGCTGTTCATGTCGTAAAGTACGTTCAAATGCCCCAGCTTCAGATGCCCGGCCAGAGATGCCGCTTCCTGACCTACGCCTTCCATCAGGCAACCATCCCCGGCAAAAACCCAGGTTCGGTGCGAACAGACGTCGGCGCCAAACTCGTCGCGCAAACGACGTTCAGCCAGCGCCATTCCGACCGACATCCCAAGCCCCTGTCCCAGCGGACCGGTTGTGACTTCCACACCAGGCGTATGTCCTACTTCCGGGTGCCCCGGCGTCTTGGATCCGGCTTTGCGAAAGGCTTTTATATCATCGAGTTCGACTCCCGGCACCCCTGTCAGGTAGAGCAGCGAGTAGAGAAAAATAGACGCATGTCCGTTTGACAGAATGACCCGGTCGCGATCGTGCCAATCCGGATTGGCCCCGTCAAACCGCAGATGTTTCGCATAAAGAACGGCCGCGATGTCGGCCATTCCCATGGCAGCACCGGGATGGCCGTGCCCGGCCTCTTCCACGGCATCAATCGCCAACCCACGAATGACATTTGCTTGTACTCGCAGCTGACTGGAACTCAACTGGGCTTTTTCTGGTTCGCTCATATTAGGTCTTCCCTGATTGGGGTGATCATTGGACTTGTGATATTGCTGAATGCTGACGCGACTTTTGTGATCGCTAAAACCGATAAATCTGTTCAATTTCGGGGGGCGGTTTCTGTTTGTCGGCCCCCTGTGGTGCAGGCTTGGCACCGCATTCGGAAAAGGCCCGGATTGTACAGTCCCGGCAAATACTGTCGCGCACTTGTGCGACGACTGCGGCGATGGCTTCGGCCTTGGTTGGGTGGATATGGTCACGGCCCAACACGTCAAAAAGACCCATCTCGTCCAAAGCGCGCACTGTCTCCATGTACGCGACGACAAGGTGAAAATCCCCGCCGTTCTTGCGTGCGCGCAGAGCCTCTGCCATCAGCAAATCCACACCCGACAAGTCAATCTTGCCCAGCCCTTTCAAAGCGAGGACCTTGTAATCTCGCTCTGGATAGGCCGTTTCATATCTGCGGAATTCACGTTCAATATGCTCGACCGAGCCAAAGAACAAAGGGCCTTCCAGCCGCTGCACAAGGACTTGCGGACACTGCTCGAGATTATGAAATGGCACGCCGCGCATCAAACGGCGACCATGGTACATGACCGGCGCAAGCACCGCGACATGCGGGCGGGCGCTACGGTGCAAGAAGACAGCAAGCGAAGCAACCACGCCGACAAAAATCGCATTTTCAAGTTCGGTAGCGACCCCGGTTACAAAGGTCAGCAGCAGGATTAGCGTTTCGCTTCGACTGTTCGCAATCAGGTGCCTGATTTCCGCGAAATTGATCAAACGCCACGCGACAAAGATGATGATCCCGGCCATCGCAGGCTTGGGAATCCGGTCCACAAAAGGCGCCAACACGAGCAACATGATCAACAAAAAGCCCGCCGCAAAGATGGCAGACATCGGAGTTTTTGCACCACCTTCCGCGTTCAAGGCAGACCGTGTGAACGATCCGGACCCGGCATAGGCCTGAAAAAAACCGGCCACGGCATTGGACAGCCCCTGGCCGATAATCTCCTGGTTTGAATCATATCGCTCGTGTCGCCGCATTGCGAATGCACGTCCGATGCTGATGGCTTCCAGTAGACCGATGAACGCAATGGAAACCGCACTCGGAAGCAGCGAAACAACTTGAGAAATAGACGTTTCCGGTATGCTCAGGCTTGGGATCACCGAAGGCAGGCTCTCAAACATCGCAATGCCAGAGGTGCGCGCGTCCAGGATTTCACCCAAGCCCGCCCCAACAGCCAGCGCAAAAAGGTAGGCCGGGAGTTTGCGGTTGATTTTCTGGACTATGACAATCGTCGCAAGCGTTCCCCCCGCGATCAGCAAGGCGACAGGATTGAAGCCCTCCAAGTGCTCGGCCACTTGCCATATGCGCTCGACGACACCACCACCCCCTTCGGTTTGGATACCAAGCGCGCCACCGATCTGTGAGGCACCGATCAACAGTGCTGCGGCCGTTGTAAACCCGACCATGACGGAATGGGAAATGAAAGAAATCAGACCGCCAAGCCGAAAGACACCCGCGAGCAACTGAAACAGCCCGACCATGATGGTAAGGGTCAATGCCATGTGAATGTAGATCGGTGTTCCGGCAGGGGCCATCTGAGACAGGGTCGCAAACATGACCGCGGAAATCGCCGTCGTCGGCCCCGACACCATGATCATTGAGGTGCCCCAAATGGCCGCGATAACCGGGGTGATCATCGCCGTGAACAATCCGTATTCCGGCGGCAGACCGGCAATAACGGCAAAGGCCACGCCTTGGGGCAAAACGATTGCGGCATTGGTCAGCCCTGCAACCGCATCGTCTTTCAACGTGGCGCGATTTACTTCCCCATACCAGGGGCGTCTCAGACTGAAATTAGCGGTGAGTTGGCGGGTATCCATCTTATGCACTTCGCTGGGTGTTAAGCTTTGACATCATAGACCAACCTGAACCCTTGATGTGACATAGCGCTGTCAGGAGAAGTCCCGGTGCGCGCGGCTATTCTATAGCGATAGCAATAACTTAGGTGGCACAGAAACGACCCTCCTTTAGTGATCTTGAACCCGGCTTTGCCGCGATGGGCGCGTTTCACTGACTTTTTGAGCGACCGAACGGTGAAAGGCTGGGATGTCCACTCCCAGACGTTTCCCACCATGTTGAAAAGACCATAAGGGTTCGGCTCGAATGACTGCGCCGGTGCAGTGCCGATATATCCATCGCGGCCCATGTCTTTGTCTGGAAAACGCCCTTGCCAGATGTTGCACGGAAAGTAGTTGGTGTCGTCGGGCTCTTTGTCACCCCAAGGAAAACGAATATCTCCAAGTCCGCCGCGTGCGGCATGTTCCCACTCGGCCTCTGTCGGCAGTCTGCCACCAGCCCAGGACGCAAAGGCAATTGCGTCATTCCAACTCACATGAACGACGGGATGGTCAGGGTTGGTATCCGCTTCGGAACCGGGGCCGTAAATGGCGCGCCAAGTGGCTCCTTTAATCATCAGCCACCAAGGCGCACCTGGAACGGATGGCGCATTCAATGCGTTGCCGGAAAGGAACCCCCTGAAAACAAATGAATCTCCCAGCCGTTCAGCCTCTGTTTTATAGCCTGTCGCGGCAACAAATGCGGCAAAGCGAGCAACCGTAACCGTTGTCGTGTCGATCCGAAATGGCTTGACCTTGCTTTGGCGAAAGGGGGCCTCGCCATCAATGGCAAGTTCCGGCCTGTCTGTGCCAAGAAACCCGGTCCCGCCCGGAATGTCGACGATATCGTGTTCGACGGAGTCATCGCTGGTAGGAAAGGTCTGATGCCCAAGCGCGTGGTCGTCGCGTACCCGAGCGGGACCGCAGCACGCACTTGAACCCTTTTTCTCGCTCTCGGTCATAAGACATCAATCCTTCCAGGGATTGGATTTCAGGGAACTTCAATTGCAGCTGGAAGCAGAACGTTCTCAAGATATTCCTTCGCCTCCGCGTGGCTCATAAAGTCTGGCGGCGGAAAATTTGCGGCCATGTCCCAATCGTCGCCGGTTGCCGCCATATGTGCAGCGATCCGAGCGTCGAAATCATCCATCAAAGCGCTATGTTCGGGACGGTCGACGAGATTGTTCTGCTCGTCATAATCACCGCGCTGATCGTAGAGCATCACGCGACGGTCCTTGTGACGGACGTAAAGCCAGTCGCGGGTGCGCACGCCACGTTGCGCATAGGGCGTGAATTCCCCCATCTGTCCGTCGTCCTGGGTAAAGACCTGAAACCAGATCGTGTCGCGATGCTGATCCGACGTGCCATCCAGAACCGGCAGATAGCTGATCCCGTGCATGTCATCCGGCCCTGGAATCCCGCAAAGATCCAATAGGGTTGGCATCATATCGACGCCAACATCAATCATTGCCTCGGACAGGTGCGGTTTGAATCGCGCAGGGTAGCGAATGATGAGCGGCACATGCATCGCCGCCCTGTAGCCTTCGCACTTTATCCCGCAGAATGACCCTTGCTGGCCCAACATATCGCCATGATCGCTGAGGAAGATGACCATCGTATCATCGGCAATTCCAAGTGCATCCAACTGGTTCAGAACGCGCCCCACATTCCAATCCACATTGTGAATCATCCCGTAATATTCGGCGATAAACTGACGAATTTCGTCCTCTGTCTCGGGCTCGCCTTTGGGTTTTTTATCATATGCGGCGTGGCTTTTATGCGGGCTGCGCGGGTCACCTTTGCAATATTGTTCGCTACGGATGCGTTGGTACTCTTCTTGCAATGCGGCGTTGGGAACACCGGGCGGCAGGGGCACCTCGTCAGCGCTGTAAATCTTGCGCAGGTGGTCGGGCATTTGCATCGGAAAATGCGGCGGGCCATAGCTGACATAACCAAACCACGGTTTGCCATCATCTGCTTTGGTGGCGGTGTCGATGAATTCCATCAACTGATCGGTCTGGTAGTCTGGCTCGTAACGCTTTGAATGATAGGCCTGTCCGGCATCGTCAAAATAGATCGAGCCCTGATAATCATGGCCACGGTTAAAGCCGACAAAGTGCTCAAAGCCGAACCGGCGTTCGGGCGGCACAAAACCCGGCTTTGGTCCACCTTCCAGATGCCATTTCCCGATGTAGCCTGTGCGGTAGCCTGCACCTTTCAGGCAATCCGCCAAGAACGTCTGATCTCCGCGCAACGGGAAATGGTTTTGAACCATGCCATGGCCTTGGGCATATTTGCCTGTCTGCATGGATGCGCGGAACGGGCAACAGATTGGATAAGAGGTGTACGCCTCGGAAAAGTGCACGCCTTCCATCGACAGACGGTCGATGTTTGGCGTCTTGATCACCGGATTCCCACTGCAGGTCATGGTGTCATAACGCATCTGATCCGGGTAGATTATCAGAATATTGGGGTGTTTTTTAGCGGTATTGGTCATTTAGCATTCCTGAATCTATCCAAGGCATACGGGTGGTTTTCGGGACGCCTCAGGCGTCGTCGACACCCTCCATCGGCTTTTTCACCCGGGCGCGGATCGGTCCCCAAAGGATCGTCAAGGCAAGGACGCCGTAGATGCCAAGCGCTATCGGGCTTGCGAAGAACTCGAACACGCTGCCATCGCTGATCTGCACCGACTGGCGCAACGACAGCTCCAGAATGGGGCCAAGCACAAAGCCAATACTGAGGGGCGCGATGGAATACCCTAGCTTTCGGATTGTGTAGCCAAGAAAGCCCGATGCGATCATGACGCCGACGCTGAACAGGCTGTTGCTGACGCTGAAGACCCCGACAAAGCACAGGAGCACGACGCTCGGCACGATCACCGACGTGGGCACCTTGATCAGCTGCGCGGCAAATCGAATGGCAATCAGGCCAATGAAAATCATCAGAACGTTGATGATCAGCAAGCCAATGAAGATCGAGTACATCAGATCCGGGCGTTCGGCAAACAGCCGCGGTCCGGGCGCAAGGCCTTGGATCAGGAATGCCCCAAGCAGGACCGCTGCAGCGGGGCTGCCGGGCACGCCAAGCGTCAGTGTCGGCACCAGGGCCCCGCCGACAGTGGCATTGTTCGCGGTTTCCGGTGCGATCACGCCTTCGGGCTCACCCGTACCAAATGCCTCTGGGTTCTTGGACCTGCGCTTGGCTTCGGAATAGGCAAAGAACGCGCCGACAGCGGCCCCTTCTCCCGGAATGATGCCGATGACAGTGCCAAGAAGAGAAGACCGCATGATCGTGCCCTTGAGCTTTGCCAGCGTCTTCATCCCGGGCAGCTTGACCGATAGGCTCGACTTGTCGAAATCAACTTTCCTGAGCGCGGTTTCAGCGTTCATCATGACTTCGGACAGGGCGAACACACCAACCAGGAAGGCGACAAAGGGAATGCCTTCGTACAGGTGGTAGGAGCCGAAGGTATAGCGCTCGGTCCCGTTGACTTCGTCCAACCCCCATGTGGTCAGGAAAATGCCCACACCCCCGATTGCCAGCCCCTTCCAAAGGTTCTCGCCAGCGACCCGCACAACTACGACAAGCCCGAAGATGCTGATCGCCAGAAACTCGCGCGGCCCGAACTTGATCGCGATCTGTGCGAGAAGCGGAGCAATGAAGGCAAGGCATATGACGCTGAAGATGCCGCCGATGATCGACCCCGTCAGGGACAGGCCCAACGCCTCGCCGCCGCGGCCCTTTTTGAACATCGCGTGACCGTCGATTACAGTTGCGATGGCCGCCCCGGTGCCGGGTATCCCCACGGCAATGGCCGAAATCGAGCCACCGTAGACCGCCGCGGAATAGATCGAAAGCAGCAGAATGATCGACGGTACCGCGTCCATGTAGAACGTGAATGGCAGGGCAATGGTAATGGCGATGGGCGGGCCCAGACCGGGCAGGATACCGATGATGATACCCAGCGTGATGCCGCCGACCATCAACATGATCGTGGTAGGATCGCCCAGTGATGCGAGGGCTGCAAGGATTGCTTCAGAACCACCAAACATGGTTGTCTCCTACAGTTGAACGGCCAGGAGCCGGGTGAATGCGAAATAGATGATCATGCTGATCACAACCAAGGCGACGTATATGGCGGGCTTGCGCACGCCCATGGCCAGCGCCGCCGCCGGTCCAAGGACCAGTGCCGCAGGGACAAAGCCGTAATTGCGCCAAATCAGGTGGCAGCCAACGATCACGGCGAAGGTCAACAGACCATGCAAAGCGCCCATCTTACTGCCAAAAACCGTTTCTTCGGACCGCAGTCCATCGCCTTTGTCGAGGATGTACTGCACCAGAACGATCCCCGAGCAGCCCGCGATGAACAGCAGAATGGTGATCGGAAAGAATTTTGATGAAAGTTGGGTCGATCCCGGAAGGCTAAGGTCATCAAACCCAATCGCGGCATTGATGAAATAGCCGCAAGCCGCCAGTAAAAAGACCGAAAATACAATATTTGCAACGCGTTGCGATAGCATGGTAACCCCACCTGTTTTCTCGAAGACCGCAGGCAAACCCCTGCCTGCGGCTGTGTCAGACCGACTTGCTGATCATTTGGCAAGAAGACCAAGTTCGTCCAGAAACGGCTTGTAAAGATCGATGCCTTCCTGAATTGTCGCGGTCGTATCCTCGACACCGATAACCCAGCTGTAAGCTGTCAGGTTGTTGACCTGCGCAATGAATTCATCGGTGGTAAAGGCCGCTTCACTGGCTGCAACCAGCTTGTCGATGACGGCTTGTGGGGTGCCTGCCTTGACCGCAACTCCGCCCTTGATCCACGTCGCTGCGTTCTTGGCCGGAAACACTTCGCCCACTGTAGAGACACCCGGCAGATCGCGTTCGTAGAAATCCTTGCGGTCGTTATCAAGGATCACCAACGGACGGATTTCATCGCCCATTGTCTTGAAAGAGCCGACCTGTCCCACGGCCACCTCAACCTGACCACCGACCAGACCCAGAAGGCTTGCCGGTACAGTTTTCATGACCAGATTGTTGAATTCCAGATCGAATTCCTGGCCCAATTGCACTGCGGACAAATGGGGCGGCGCACCGATGTTGTTGACTCCCATCTTCATCTTTTTGGTTTTGGCAACCTCGATGAATTGTTCAAACGTTTCGATCTCAGAATCGGCGCTGACGTAAAGCGCGTTTGCGACCGTTTCATCCGCAAAGATCGGGGTCATGTCGGCCATCGGATCATAGGGCGCGTTGCGGACAAGCGGACCGATTACAACCGACGGCGTGGTCCAGCGAAAGAGCGTGTAGCCATCTGCCGGTTTTTCGAGGACGTTCATCACAGCCGGGATCATGCCGCCCCCGGGCACGTTGATCACATTGACCGGCACACCGAGTTCCTGACTCAGACCTTCGGCATTCAGCCGCGCGATGATGTCGGCATTGCCGCCAGCCGGGAACGAGACCACAAGTGTGATCGGTTTGTTCGGATAGTCATCCTGCGCCACCGCTGCGGTGGTAAAAGTGACAAGCGAACCGACTGCGGCCGCCATAAGTGTTTTGAAAAACGTCATTGGTTTCCTCCCTGACTTTCTATTTCAGTTTCAACCAACCCGCTCTTGTAACGGGCCGGCTATCGTCTTTGGCTTGAGTCGGTTGACCCAAACCCTATTGCGGCAACAGGATTTGCATCTTCACATCAGATGGCGGAGCGGATGCCGCAATTTCGAACGCTTCAACCGATTGATCGAATTCAAACGTCCGAGTGATCAGTGGTTTCACGTCGATGGTGCCGGATGCCAGCATGTCAACGCAGCGCGGGAACACATGCGCATAGCGAAAAATATTCTCGACCCGCGCTTCCCGCACCATTGCTGCTCCTGCGTCATATGCGATGGGCTCGGATTGTCCGCCAATCAAAACCACACAGCCACCGGGGCAGAGCGGTTCAAAAATGCCCTGGGCTGCGCGGGGCGAACCCGTGGCCTCGAACACGACGTTGGCACCCCAGCCGCCGGTATCCTTAGACACCCGATCTGCGATGCTTTCCGACGCCACGTTCACGCTGGTGATGGCCGGATGCAAGCTGGCGGCGATTTCAAGTTTGCGCTCAACGATATCCGTCACATAGACCCGCGCACAGCCTGCTGCGATTGCGGCGAGAGCAGTGACAAGGCCAATCGGCCCCGCTCCCAAAACCACAGCAATATCGCCGGGCTTCACTTGCGCTTTTGTGGCGGCATGCACACCGACAGCCAAAGGTTCGACCATCGCAGCTTCGCCAAAACTGACAGTGTCGGGCAACTTGAATGTGAACGCCTCGGGGTGAACACAGGTCGGACGCAGGATGCCATGAACCGGCGGTGTCGCCCAGAATCTGACGGCCGGGTCAATATTGTACATGCCAAGGCGCGTGGCCTTTGAATTTGGGTCCGGAATACCCGGCTCCATGCAGACGCGGTCGCCAACGGACAGGGTCGAAACAGCCGAACCGGTTTCAATCACCGTACCGGATGCCTCGTGCCCAAGGATCATCGGGTCTTTGACAACAAAGGGGCCGATGCTGCCGTGGGTATAATAATGCACGTCCGAGCCGCAAATGCCGACCGTATGCATCTTGATGCGCACATCATGCGCGCCAAGCGTCTCTTCGGATTTCTCGATCGGGAAATCACGCAGAGACAATTCGTTTACTTTTTCAAGGACCAGAGATTTCATTTCGTCGTACTGCCTTTTAATTTGAGAGTGTCAAAGCGCCAGGAACCCGCCATCAACCGGCACTACAGCCCCGGTGACCATCGCTGTATCCGGGGTCAGTAGCATGGCCACCACGCTGGCGACTTCTTCGGCTTCGGCATAGCGCCCGCTTGCATGGCGCTGCATCATCCGATCACGGTTTTCGGGGATCATCCATGCTTTGGCCAGGCGGGTAGTCGTCACCGTGGGCGCGACCGCGTTCACGCGAATCCCATGCTCGCCAAGCTCACTTGCTGCCACCCGTGTTGCGCCCTCAAGTCCGGCCTTGGATGCGGCATATGCCAAATGATTGGGATATCCGCGGTGCCCAGAAATGCTGGTGACATTCACTATCGCACCACCGGTTTTCTCCGCAACCGCCTGTTTGGCAAAGTGATGCATGCAGATAAGCGCAGCCCGCAGGTTGATATCCATCACCTGGTCATAGCCGTCATCCGTCAGGTCCAGCAGGCTTTCCGGAACATTCAAACCGGCGCAATTGACCAGAAAGTCCGCGCGTCCTGCCTCGATCATTGCTGCGTGGGCACCTTTGGCACTGCCCAGATCTGCGGCAATCGAGCGCCCGCCAATATCGGCCCTCAGCCCGTCCAGATCAGCCTGGGTTCGGCTGATCGCGACAACCTCGGCACCGCGTTCTGCCAGAAGCACTGCTGTTGCCCGGCCGATGCCTTTTCCGGCACCGGTTACGATCGCGATTTTACCTGTCAGAGTCATTTCGGATACCTCATTTAGCGGGAGTGACATTGACAGCCGCACGCACGTATTGCTTGCCTGCGTCACGCTTGGGCTGATAGTCCCAGCCGAGCCTGTCGCTGTCAGATTTCAGGCGTGCGCGCTGGATCATCATGCGGTTCTTTTGCAATCTGATCTGTTCTTCCTTGAAGGCAGCCGGATCGAAACCGTCCGTCATCTTGGCGATCATTGATGCCATCTGATCCGCATATTTCGGGTCCGACGCGACATTTGTCATCTCGTAGGGGTCTTCGCGCAGATTGAACAAAACCGGCTCATAATCGATGAAATAGGCGAGTTTCAAATCGCCTTCGCGCAGAACCATCATCGGCGTGTTCGTCCCGTCGCCCCAATAGTCCACCATGGCCGTGCCACGCCAGTCGGAGTCTTGACCGTCAAGCAACATGGTCTTCAGGCTGTCGCCGCTCCATTTTACGCTGACGGTTGCTGGTGTGCCACCCGCCATATCTACAAGTGTCGGGCCAACGTCGACGTGGCTGACAGGCTCTGAGCACACACCCGGTTTGATCTTGCCCGGCCATGACATCACAAGCGGCACATGTGCGCTTTCTTCCATGAAGGATCGCTTGAACCACATCTGGTGGGCGCCCAGCATCTCGCCGTGGTCGCTGGTGAATACAACAATCGTGTCTTCGGTCAGTTGCAACCGATCCAATGCGTCCATCATTTCGCCAAGGAAATCATCGATTTGACTGATCATGGCCAGATGCGCACGCACCGAAGTCTTGATACGGTCATCGCCTGGGGGATCAAGGTTGATGCCGTGATAGATCTCCAGCCCCTTGTTGTAGGGATGATCCGCGCCGTCGCCACGCGACTCGGGGCCTGGTGCGTCGAACTCCTGACCGTCGTAAAGATCCCAGTGCTTTTTCAGCGCCTGAAACGGCTCATGAGGTTGGGTAAAGGACACCATCATCATGAACGGCTGATTGTCGGTGTTCAGCACGTGCTCCTGCATGAATTCAACCGCGCGGTTCTTGGCTTCGGTGTCATAGTTCATCTGCATGGATGTGCGGATGATCCCGGATTGAGAGAGCTTTTTGACCGATGTGCCGGGGTCATGCTGAACCGGTTGCGACCAGTCGCGCTGCCAGATGAAATCAGACGGATAGATGTCGGTTGTCTGGCGATCATCGAAGCCGTGCAATTGGTCGGGGCCGATGGAATGGGTTTTGCCCGAGACCGTCGTGCGATATCCCAGTTCCTGCAAGCTGTGCATGAAAGTGGGCGTTGAAGCATGAAATTCGTCACCGTTGGTGCAAACGCCATGTTCGCGAACGTGCATTCCGGTGGCAATCGACGCCCGCGCAGGGGCGCAGAGCGGCGAGTCGGTGTAGCAGTCCGTGAACGTCATGCCACCTTTGGCCAATGCGGCAATATTGGGTGCAATGGCTTGGTGATGGGGCGTTCTGTATTCCGGCTGCGCGATCGGCAGCACAAAATGCGACATCTGATCAACCATGACGAGCAAAATATTGGGTTGGCTGGTTTTGGTCATGTTTTCCCCCTGAAAAAATTTCCGCGACCGAGGCGGTTTTTCCAAACCTACATGCGTTCAGGTCTTCCTTAAACGTCTAAAACTTCATACAGTGATAACTGAAATTTAGTTTGGGTACTGAAATGCCAATACGTTATCTTGACGACCGTTGCCTTTCCAACTTTGTCGCGACCTATGAGACAAAGAACCTGAAACACGCAGCGGACGCCGTGGGCATGACGCAGCCCGCAATGTCTAAAAGCCTGTCGCGGCTCGAAGACGACATTGGTATCCGCCTGTTTGAGCGAAAGAACCGCGGGTTGGAGCCAACTCTTGCGGCCCGCGAGCTTTATGAGTGTGCTATCAAGATCGAGGCGCAAACCCGCCAATCCCTGTTGCGCATGTCCAGTTTCGATCACAGTCTCAGCGGGAATATCCGGATAGGGGCCGGCCCCATGTGGAGCTGGCTGCGCATGCCCCGCGTGCTGCATCAAATGCTGGCCGATTTCCCGAATGTCACCGTCGATTTGATGACCGCGCCGATGAAACTACTTCTCGACGAACTTGATGCTGGGCGCATCGACCTTGCGGTAGGTGAGATCGCGGATTCGCAGCTTCCGAACGGGTTCAAGGAACGCCGATTTTCCCCGGTCCGGCAATGGCCCTATGTCAGATCGGATCACCCTTTGACGCGAAAGCCAAGCGTTTCGCTCGCCGACCTCGTTGACTTTCCGTGGATGGGATTCTTTAACAACAAAGTGTTTGCTACCAGCGTTGCGGAAGCCTGTGCGGCTGAGGGCGTGGCACTTCCCAGAATCCCAATGAGAAGCGGCTCGATGGCGACGATCCTCAGCCTCGCCAGCATGGGCGACTATGTTGTCGTGCTGCCAGACGACTTTGGTCCTACAGCCGAAAAGTTCGGCTTGAGCCGCATTCCGCCAAACTCGTGGGAGTTGTGGGACCTAGACTCGGCCGTCGTCTATAAGCCGGAAGAATACAACAACGGCCCCATTGGTCACCTTGTTGATCTGATGTCGAATCCTTAGCCCTAACGGGTGATTGCCAAGCTACATCATCTTGAACACAGAGGGGTCCGGCCCGGTGCGCATTCCAAGATCGAGCGTCTTCATTTTCTGCATTTCAGCGTCTGTCAGTTCGAAGTCGAAAATATCCAGATTTTGAATCTGCCGTTCGGGGTTTGACGACCGTGGCAAAAACGCGTGGCCCAATTGGAAATGCCAGCGCAGGATCACCTGCGCCGGGCTCTTGCCGGTTCGATTGGCCACATCTGCCACCGGTGGAGCCTCGAAGGACGCCCCATTGCCAAGCGGCGTCCAGGCTTGGGTCACAATCCCCCGTTGTGCATTTGCTGCCCGCATCTGAGGTTGTTGCAGCTGCGGATGCACTTCGATCTGGTTGACGGCTGGAGTTTCGCCGGTCTCGGCGATCAAGCGGTCCAGATGGTCCTCATTGAAGTTTGAAACCCCAATGGATGCGATCAGCCCTTCGCCGCGCATCGCAACCAATGCTTCCCAGGTTTCGACATACAGGTCCTGTGTCGGGACAGGCCAGTGAATGAGGCACAAGTTGAGTTGCTCAACGCCGATCTGGCGCAGGCTACGTTCAACAGACGCTCGGGCAGCGGTTTTGCCGTGCTCGTTGTTCCATATCTTGGTTGTCACAAATACATCGTCGCGCGGAATGCCGGACGCGCGCAGCCCTTCGCCCATCGCTTCTTCGTTCATGTATTTATAGGCACCATCCAACAGGCGGTACCCAGCCTGCAGCGCCCCGCGAACGACATCAGCTGCACCGCCTGACTCGACCTGCCACAGGCCAAAACCGATTTGCGGCAACGTATGCCTATCAGCCATCGTTAGATTGGGAATAGAGTTCATTCGCTGTCTCCAAATTTCAGCAACCCTTGGATTGCCCTGTGTTTACTGTATGGCTTTGATGCCCCCGTAGGCCCGGCGATAGGCCTGATACTTCTCCTCAAAAGCATCGCTCAATGCGCGCACTGGTTCGATCTCGGCCTGCACCTCAGGGACCGAAATTACCGCTTCAATCGACGCGCCCGTCGCCGCGATCTGGCCCAGCTTTGCGGCCCCCATGGCACCGCCAAATTCGCTGGACCCAGGCAATTTCAACGGCATGTCCATCAAGGTCGCGATCACTTGCAGCCAATAGCGTGACGCGCTTCCGCCGCCGATTGCAAACACATCCGTCAATTTGGCATCTGTCGCCTTCAGGGCCTCAAAGCTGTCTCTTAACCCAAAGGCCACGCCTTCCAGAACCGCGCGCGTCAAGTCTTCTTGCGTCGTTGCAATGGACAACCCTGTAAAGCTTCCCCGGATCTCCGGGTCGTTGTGCGGTGTTCGTTCGCCCGACAGATAAGGCAGAAACCGAACATTCTGAGGCGGCTGAATTGTCTCACCCAAGGCTGCGGTCAATTCCGAGGGCTTCTTGCCAACCATTCGGGACAGCCAGTTCAGGCTATCGGTTGCTGAAAGCATGACCCCCATTTGATACCAACGATCCGGAACAGCATGGCAAAACGTGTGCAAGGCGGTTTCCGGAGCGGGCCGATAGCCATCGCGCGCCGCAAGCAACACGCCAGAGGTGCCAAGCGACACAAACCCCTGTCCTTCGTTGAGCGCGCCGATACCGCAGGCAGAGGCGGCGTTATCGCCCGCGCCACCCGCGACGGTGACAGCTCCGTCCAGCCCCCAATCGCTTTGAAGTTTTGCACGCAGCGTGCCTGCGGCTTCGCTGCCTTCAACGAGCCTTGGCATCTGATCAAGGCGCATGTTACTTGCATTGAGCAGGTGATCCGACCAAGCCCGTTGCCCGGCATCCAACCAGGATGTTCCGGCGCTGTCAGACATATCTGCCACAAAATCACCGGTCAGATAGTAATTCAGATAGGCCGCAGGCAGCAGGACCTTGTGCACCTTGGCGTAGATTTCCGGTTCATGTTTGCGCACCCATTCGAGCTTTGGCGCTGTAAAACCGGGAAAGACAATATTGCCCGACGTCGCGCGAACACCCTCTGTGCTATCCAATCTGGCGGCCTCGACATGTGACCGCGTGTCGTTCCACAAAATACAAGGCCGCAGGACTTCCCCGGCTGCATCAAGCAGCGTCGCGCCGTGCATGTGGCCCGCCACACCAATCCCGCGCAATTGGCTGAAACTTGGAAATTTCTGACGCAGTTCATCGACAGTTTCGTTCAGCGCGGCGATCCAATCGGTGGGGTCCTGTTCAGACCAACCCTGCTGCTTGGAGGTTGCACTGTAGCTGCGTTCGGCGGATCCTACGACCCCGCCATCTTCGCCAATGAGCAAGCCGCGCAAGCCGGATGTGCCAACGTCGATTCCCAGGGATGTCATTTAATGTCCTTCAATTTGATATGTATCCGCAGGGCTCCCAAAGGAACCGGTTTTGTTGAGGCAACCTATTTTTCGGAGCAACCAATTCGTTTTGGCCTATCCCGCGGGGCCCCCGACCGACTGCTAACCCGCTCGCCGAATCCGTGACACATGTCGGTCCAAAACAAAACGACAAGCATGATCGCCGAAGGAGCCGGTTTGGCCGAAATGCTCGACACTGAGTGAGATCGTTGCGTGGCCGGATGGTAATAAATCACGGCAACAATCGCGCTCTGGGTTATTCAACCCCGCAACGATGGCTCTGGCTGAATTTCACAAAGCCCTAAGACAGGTTGCGTCTAGTTCCTTTCGCGTGTCTCCTCTGAGTTTAACGGTCTAACTCCTGTCGGCAAGCAGACCGGTTACAGCGGTGGGCTCCGGAATCTGCGAATCGCCGATTACATCACATCTATATTACAGCCTTTGCTATTCTAAGAAGGTCGAAATTTTCATCGGGATATGAAAAACAGTTATATTATGAGCTCCGTTTCCAAAGTCTCGCATTGGGTTTGGGTCGAACCAAATTTGACGGTCAACCGTTTGAAAAGCATCGCTAAACGTCGGAACCAAAAGCTGCTCATCGAACTACTGATCGGCGACAAAACCCACCTGAATATGGTTCGAAAACTGCTTCCACACCCGTCAGATAGTCACCTGTTACAAAGTTTTTTTGGCAAACTGCTGACGCAGATGAAAAGCTGCAGTGCGGAATGGTGATTCCTGCCGAGACAACAGTGTTTCATCCGAAGCCTGGCTGCATAAGGCTGGATGACACTGTTACCGTCATTCCAGTTGGAGGTAATTTATTCGGTGCCGCGGATCGAGGGTAGGTTACCGCCAAGGCGCGCTTACTTGGTTTTTGGCGATCCAGACCCTCACAAGTGCACTGTAAATCTCCTACTGACCAGGAATTGAGATGCGGACCACTCCAACCGCAGAAATCGAAAAAAATGGCTCTCCGTCGGCTGGCGGCCGTGCAAAACGTAGCGAGTGTTCGACGGAGACGGAGTCTGCTTCTCTGCACCTGTCCTTCCGGTTCGCGACCGCAGCGAAGGTCGGCTGACCTGAAGAAACTTGTAGTGCCTTTGCGATAGCGCAGTCGCAGCGAACGACGGCTTCGTCCGCATAGCCGCCATCTGCTAGGGCGGCAGAGAATGTCTGTTTTTCTTCGAATGTTGCGATGTCAGGGTGTGCTAACCAAATCGGAGGACCCCCTATCGGGGGTTAAGAATGCGAACTCCAGTGCTTAAATTCTTACTAAATAGGCGACAAGAATCACGGTTTGGAGCACTTACTCTAATTGCCCTGTTCGTTGTTCTTGACACTTCCCCACCTATCGCACGGGGCCGGATTTGACGCGCTGACCAATAGATTTGTACTTTAATTTTGACCAAAAACCCGTTTGCGAAAAACGCCGCTTTTTGCGTGCGATTTTTTGCGATCTTCCCAACCACATTGTAAAATTACGATTGATGTGCGTTTGCGAAAAATCTGAGAAAGTCATGTAATTTCAATTTATTGCCTGGACTATTTCGCGAGCACCCTCTTTTCCGGCCTGAATGTTCATACTATGTTCTGTGCGGCGGAGGGGAATTCTCAGCCGTCAAATCACCACAGATTGTTTGGTCTGAAACACGGTTTTCGTGAACGCAATCGCTTTGCCTGAAGGAGGATGAACATGCCTAATCAGCAGCCCAATGAGAATTGGCCTCGCACGGCCTTTGCCAAGATCTCTGAGTATTTGGAGTTCCTTGCAGAAGAGAACGACATGCCCGCGCTTTCGTCGGCAAACGGGCGGAACGGGGAGAATATCGGGGATTTTGAAATCTTCCATAATGGAGAGATAGACTCGAGGCTCTTCATTCTTCTTCTTAGCCGTGCAATCTCCGCAAAGCCGCGAGATATTTTCCGGGATAAAGCCGTCACATGCATCCGGACGGATCTGCCTTTAGATGACTTTTTCAAAGCGCTGGCGATCCTTGCCCAGAGAGGCAAAGGGATAAAAAGCTGTCGCTACGATATGAGGGACTCAAGCGACAGCATCTACCTACGCCAAATTGACTGCACCCGAGTACAGAGCGCAAGAGTGAGGAGCTCAAACCTCTCTTCGCGCGAAGGGAGCCAATCATTTTGATTTTAGACCAAACTGGTGAGCCAGAGAGTCTCCTCCCACAGTGTTCCTACGATGTCATTGAGCTTCAACCTATACCCAGTGAGATTGTCGGCATTGCGCTTGCATTCGAATACCCAGGCCTCGATCAAAATGCAGTTGGTGAAGCACTGCATCAATTACCTGAAGACAATGATCTTACACGTCTGTCTTTTGATGATTTGATCTTGGCATTCCGCGCGGAATCTGCTTTGGACGCTGCTAATCTGATCAATGCACTACTCCAAGAAATGGACGTAGATGCGCCAATCCAGAAAACTGCTAGCGCGGATGAGATCGCAGAAGCCGTTGTGCCGCTCGATGAGATCGTCGGGCTTGGCTCTGCTAAAACCGCAGCTCAGGACATTATCGTTGCGCTTGAGGCTTATCTAGAGGGCCGTTTAGATTGGCAAGATGTTCCTCGAGGGCCTTCTTGTCGGCGATCCAGGAACCGGAAAGACTGAACTTGCGCGAGCCATGTCGCAAACTGCGGGCCTTTCTTTTGAAGCGGCATCATATTCCGAATGGCAGTGCGGAAATCACCTCGGATCCTTCCTGAAGGCCATGCCTGACTCCTTTGAGAACGCCCAGGCAAAAGCACCATGTATTTTATTCATCGATGAGTTGGATGGCTTTCAACAAGATCTGTTGGGGAAGAATTCAAGCTACGATCAAAAGGCGACCAAAGGCCTACTGGAGCAGCTAGACGGTATCCGTGGACGTGAAGGAATAGTAGTTATTGCCGCTGCCAATCAGCTTGGGCCCATTCCAGTACCAATTCGTCGGGCCGGACGGTTCGATGACGTTGTGAACATACCATTGCCAAGCCTGGCCGATCTGGCGGAGATCACGCGCCAGCATTTAAGGCCTTCTGAACGCGATATCGACGTTGAAAACTGTGCGGTTCATGCTGTTGGAAAGACAGGTGCAGACTGTGCTGCAGCGATACGCAAGGGGCGCTGCTGCTCGACGGTCAAATCGGCCGCTTAGGACAGAGGGCATCACGCGCGCCTTGATTGGCGAGATTATGAGCTACCCCGAGGATGTTCGTTTCCGGATGGCGGTTCATGAATGCGGGCATGCTTTTGCGGCAAACGCATTTCCTGCGCTGACGGTCGTATACGTTTGTGCATACCCACAGAGCGCGCAGTGCAACGTATCTGGGCAGTTGCCCATCCACACTGCCGAAACCCTGTACAGAGATCGCATGATCTGGGCCTGATCATGTTCTCAGCCGTTAATGAAATCGGCGCCTATGGGTTGGGGCAAAATGGTCCAATTTGGTTGGGAGCCAGCTACTTAGACAACTTGTTCAAGGTCGTCGCGCGCAATCACCAACTCGAAGTCGCGGAACTCGTGTCGAGAGCCGAGACGGCGGCGCAACAGCTGCTCGAACCACTCGTCCCCCAAATTGTAACCGCAGCCGAAGAGCTCATGAAATCAGGTGTACTGGCGGGTGATCGTCTCACCAACTTGCTGTCAAACGACAAGTTACCAGCGCCCCACTTCTAACCAAGCCTCAGAATGCTGACCGGAAATTCTACCTATTGAAAGTCAATCAATTCCCAAAAGCAAGGAGAGTAAAATGAACGATAGATTGGTGTTAAATGAGATCGACTACGCCATAGATATCTTGCGAGATGTTGTTGAGGTGAAGCGTTCCAGAAATCTTGGCCATGCTCCAACCATCCATAAATGGATCACCGTAAAAACGGAGCGCGTGTCGCGTTGTGGGGCCAGGTCACGGGTCACCCGGAACGCATTGAACAGGACGTCATGACCTCTCCTTTGTTCTACATCGATCCAGAATCCGGCTATGCGCGAACGAGGTCTCGCTGGTACTGGTTGGACACGCCGCTGCGGGATGAAAATGATCAGTCCCACGAAGCAGTGGTTTTTGGGCCGGATAGCGTTGAAGTGCCTGTAGAAGAGGCAATTTCTTTGACTAGGACAATTCCCAATTTATTGCTTATCGAAGTTGAAATTCTCGGTGACGAACACAGGAGCGAGAGGGTTAGGGAAATTCAGAAGCAGTTGCTGAAGCGTTAATTGTAAAAACCGCTCAGTCGAGGTGTATTACCCTTTCAACATCCTTTTTCCAAAACAATTTGGAAAGGACGCGATCACCGACTTCCACTCCGGTAACTCCTAGAAATCTAAGCTCCCGTGTCATAGACCGATTATCTTTCTGACAGCGTTTTGAAAGAAGTTTCAGTGTTGTGAACTGCGCATGGAATGCGGCTCAGCCTTCGTCGGCACAGTATATACCTGTTTTCAGAGTTTCTGGGTTGAAGAAGGAAACTGTCTGGATTTTCCCTGCTCCGAATAACGCGTG
>NZ_BAABWX010000009.1 GCF_040364665.1 Cognatishimia sp. WU-CL00825 | reverse complement strand
CAGCAAGTTTGGCGAATTTTCGCGATACAAACACACGCGATCATTGCCCGCGCGCACATAAAACGAAGCGGTTTCAGCCGAAGCCTCCACCAAGGCGCGCAAAATAGGTGTTACCCCCTCTCGATCCGCAAAGTCCCGCCGGAATATCAACCCAAGGCGCCAGACTGACGGCCCAACACTAAAGATGCCTTTGGCGTCGCGCTGAATGAAACCATAGATGGCCAGGCTGGTGGTCAGACGTAAAATCGTACTTTTGTGCAACCCTGTTTCTTCGGCCAGCGCCGCCAAACTCATAGTTGGGTTCTGGGCGGAAAAGGCGTTTAAGATCGACATTGCCCGTTCGACGCTTTCTGTTCGCTTAGCACCCATGCGCATTCTCTCCAGTGAAATATCCCTACAGCAACTTGCGTTGGATCTGATGAATTGTCTAGCTCGTCGCAACGCACGGAGCCAAAACAATGCATGTTAAAACCATCCCAAACACTGATTTTCACGCTGCTGACTACGCTGGTATTCTCGGTAAGAAACTAAACGCCCTGCCCTATAGCCTTCGGGTACTGGCGGAAATCGCCATGCGTCATTCGCCAGAGGGTGCCGCAGCTCTTGACGTCGCCAAACGCGATGGCAGCGCCGTCCCGTTTCGCCCAGCTCGGCTCTTGCTGCACGATATGTTGGGCATTCCAGCGTTGGTGGATATGATGGCCCTGCGTGACCATCTGCACGACCATGGAGGCGATCCAAAAAAAGTGGACATGAGCCTGCCCGTCGATTTGATCATCGACCATTCGATGTCCATCAACCACTGGGCAGACAAATTTGCCCTGACCCAAAACATGGAACGCGAATTTGAGATCAACCGCGAACGGTTTGCCTTTCTAAAAGCCTGCGAGGCCCGTTTCCCAAATCTGCGTGTGGTGCCTCCGGGCGGCGGAATTTGCCATCAGGTCAATCTCGAATTCCTCGGCCAAACCGTGCTGCCTGCGGTCAATGATCCAAAATTGTTGATCCCCGACAGTTCCCTTGGCACCGACAGCCATACAACCATGATCAACGGCCTGGGCATTCTTGGCTGGGGCATTGGTGGGCTCGAAGCCGAAGCGCTTTTGTTTGGAGAAACCTCGCCTCTGAATGTGCCTCAGGTTGTCGGCCTCGAAGTAATCGGCACCCCAAGCCACAACATCACAGCCACCGATATCGCCTTGGTGATCGCAGAAAAATTGCGTGCCCATGGTGTGGTTGACAAATTCGTAGAAATCTTTGGGCCGAGTTACCGCCATTTGTCCGTTGCTGATCGCGCCACCATCGCCAATATGGCACCAGAATATGGCTCAACCGTTGTGTTTTGCCCCGTAGACAGCAACACCATTCAGTACCTGCGTGACACCGGTCGTGGGGTACATGTTAACCGCACCGAAGCCTATTGCCGCACCCAAAATATGTGGGCGGACGGTGTCGACAAAGCCATCCAATACGAAGAACTTGTCACCATCGATCTTTCGGCCATTGGACGTTCAGTTTCTGGCCCGTCACGCCCTGAACAGCGCATCGATCTGGGCAACGCCACCCGCACCCTGGCCCCAACCGCCGAGGTCGAGGCGACAAATCGCGCAGCTGTGCCCGGCAAATCCCATGACATTGGCGACGGCGACGTGATTATTGCAGCCGTCACCAGCTGCACCAACACCGCCAATCCGCGTAATATGGTATTGGCCGGTATGGTGGCGAAAAATGCCGTCAAGCGCGGCCTGACGGTCAAGCCACATGTCAAAACATCCTTGGCTCCTGGGTCTCGCGTGGTTGCAAAATATCTGGCGGAAAGCGGGCTTCAAGAGCCGCTAAACGCATTGGGTTTCGAAGTCGCGGCTTTTTCCTGCTCTACCTGCAACGGCATGTCCGGACCACTGGCACCAGAACATGAAAGCGCCATCAAAGATAACGACATCAAGGGCGTTGCAGTGTTATCCGGCAACCGGAATTTCGCAGGTCGCATTCACCCGCTGGCCTCGCGCAACATGATCGCTTCACCGCCACTTGTTGTGGCCTACGCTCTGATGGGCACCATCCTCAAAGACATCGCGACCGAGCCCCTTGGCCACGACCAAGACGGTAAGCCGGTGATGCTTCAGGACCTCTGGCCAACTGCCGACGAAGTCAATGCCATCATCGAAGCACATGTTACTCCAGAGGCCTTCCGCAAAAACTATGACGAAATTCAGAACGTCAACGCTGAATGGAACGATCTAGAGGTCAGCACAGGGCGGTATGACTGGGTGCCCTCAACCTATGTGTCCTTCCCACCCTTTGTGAAAGCCATCGCGCCACAGGCTCCGGATGTCACAGAAATCAACGGGCTGCGGCCGCTGGTTATTCTGGGCGACTCGGTCACCACGGACCATATCTCGCCTTCGGGCATCATCACCCGTGACTCCGAAGGCGGGCAATTTCTGGAATCCCAAGGCGTGGCCTTTGCGGACTTCAACTCGTTTGGCACCCGCCGCGGCTGTTCGGACGTGGTCATCAGATCCACCTTTGCCAACTATCGCCTGCGCAATGAAATGACACCCGACCACGAAGGCAGTTTTACCAGCATCCAGCCCGAAGGCACCGTGACTTCGGTTTTCAAAGCCATCCAAACCTATGTTGAACGCGACCAGCCACTGGTTGTCATCGGCGGCAAGGAATACGGTTGTGGGTCTTCGCGTGATACCGCGGCTAAAGCTCCTTGGCTGGCCGGTGTCCGCGCCGTCATTGCCGAAAGCTTCGAGCGAATTCACCGTTCAAATCTGGTGAACATGGGCATTGCCCCTCTGTGTTTCCCCCAAGGCGTGACCCGCAAAACCCTTGGTTTGATCGGCACTGAAACATTTGACATCACGCTGGCTTCAGATCTGAAATCTGCGCAGTTGCTAATCAACCGCGCAGATGGCAGCACGGAAACCACTCCACTGGATCTGCGGCTTTACAATACCGAAGAACGCGCAACCTTTGCCCAAGGTGGCCTGCTGCCCCGCGCCTTCCGCAAATTTCAGGGACAGGACGCAGCATGAGCCAAAATCGCCTCAGAGCCGCGTTTTATCGTGGCGGCACGTCCAACGCCGTGGTTGTGAACGCAGCAGATTTGCCCCACGATCAGGCTTTGCGCGATCAGATCTTTCTACATGTCTTGGGCAGCCCCGACCCCTACGGTCGGCAGCTTAATGGCATGGGGGGTGGCGTCTCGTCGCTTTCCAAAGTGGTGATTGTCGCGCCATCAGATCGACCTGATGCAGACGTTGACTATACATTTGTACAAGTGGCCGTTGATGCGCCGGTGGCCGATTACGGGTCAGCCTGCGGGAATATGTCATCCTGCGTCGGCCCATTTGCCGTCACCGAAGGCATGGTCCACCCAAAAGATGGCGAAGCGTTGGTGCGGATCTACAGCACCAACACCAACCAAATCTACCATTCACGTTTTGAGGTCAAAGACGGCACACCCGTCGAGGACGGCGATTTTGAAATCCCCGGTGTGGCGCAAACCGGTGCTCCGATCACGCTCGACTTTCTAAACCCCGGCGGTGCGGCCACTGGCAGCTTATTGCCCTCTGGCAACGCAAATAGTTCTTTGTCAGTGCCGGGGGTTGGCACATTTGCGGTCTCTTTTGTGGATGCCGCCAATCCCGTTGTCTTCGTCAAGGCAACTGAACTTGGATGCACGGCAACAGAACGCCCGCAGGATTTGGATGCCGATAGCACATTGATGGCCAAACTCGATCAAATTCGGCGGGCCGGAGCGGTGGCAATGGGCATGGCTGCAACACCCGAGGCGGCCAAACTCTCCAATCCAAAAATTGCAATAGTCGCACCGCCGGCTCGCTTTACGGCACTGGACGGGCGCAGCTATGAGCCAGCAAGCCACGATATCAATATTCGGCTGATTTCTATGGGCAACTTTCACAAAGCCCTTACGCTAACCGGGGCCATGTGCGCCGCGGTTGCAGCGCAAATTCCAAACAACCTGCTGCATGATATCGCTGGCGGCATCGCAGAATTGCGCATCGGCAATCCATCAGGCGTCCTGCCCGTGCGCGCGGATGTAGTGCAGGACGGTCAGAAGTTCACGGCCAATTCAGCCACAACCTTCCGCACCCAGCGGCGCATTATGGAAGGTGCCGTGCTTTATCCCGCGCACTTGAAGTAACGCGGGAAAACTTGGGTCCAAAGACCTGCTACAATCAGGTCACAACGTCGGGCGCATCGCGACCTGTGCGGGCCAGACCCGAAATCTCCAAAGCCGCAGCCGTGACTTTAGACAGAGCTTCTTGAGTGTCTCGGAACAGGTCCTGATCGCCCGAGGCATAGCTTTGCAAATACATCCGCAAAGTTGCGCCTTCGGTGCCTGTGCCCGACAATCGGAACACAACGCGAGCCCCATCTTCAAACTGAATACGAATGCCCTGACCGTGACTTTCGCTGCCATCCACAGGGTCCAGATAGGAGAACTCGTCTGCGACTGAGACCACCAAGTCATCATGTACCTGCCCCGGCAATGCCGACAACTGGTCACGCAGATCCCCCATAACATCGTCAGCCACATCACTAGGCAGCGCCTCATAGTCATGACGCGAATAGTAATCGCGACCATAAACTTGCCAATGATCCGCCATCACATCGATCACGCTCATTTCGCGCACAGCCAGAACATTCAGCCACAAAAGAACCGCCCACAGACCATCTTTCTCACGCACATGATCACTGCCGGTACCAGCGCTTTCTTCACCGCAAATCGTCGCCTTGCCTGCATCCAAAAGGTTGCCAAAAAACTTCCAGCCTGTTGGAGTTTCAAAGCTGGCTATGCCCAGTTTATCAGCCACCCGATCACTGGCTGCACTGGTCGGCATAGACCGTGCCACACCGGCAATACCCTGAGCATAGCCCGGTGCCAAATGCGCATTAGCCGCCAAAACAGCCAAACTATCAGATGGGGTCACATAGATGCCTTTGCCGACAATCATATTGCGATCCCCGTCTCCATCAGAAGCGGCGCCAAAATCTGGAGCAGATTCTGACATCATTTCATCCATCAAGGTCTTAGCCCAAACCGGGTTTGGATCCGGATGTCCCTTGCCAAAATCTTCGCTTGGCACACCATTGATTACAGTGCCGGCGGGCGCACCTAGGGCGGTTTCCAAAATGGCCGTTGCATAGGGGCCAGTTACCGCATGCATCGCGTCAAACCGCATGCGAAAACCGCCCGCAAACAATGCGCGCAATTTGTCAAAATCAAACAGCTTTTCCATCAGTGCCTGATAATCCGTGACCGGATCAACAACCTCTACGACCATGCCTTCCAGCGCATAGGTTCCAAGCGTGCCCAGATCCACATCTGCGGCGTCACAAATTTTGTATTCCGTGATCTCTTGCGTGCGCGCCAACATCTTTGCTGTGACGTTCTCAGGCGCAGGCCCGCCATTGCTAATGTTATACTTCAGCCCGAAATCAGCGTCGATGCCACCGGGGTTGTGACTGGCAGACAGGATCAAGCCGCCATCGGTGCCGTTTTGGCGAATAAGATTTGACGCCGCCGGTGTGGACAGCAAGCCGTCTTGCCCCACAATCACACGGCTGGCCCCATTAGCAGCAGCCATTTTCAGAATGGTTTGAATGGCCTGCACATTAAAGAAACGTCCGTCGCCCCCCACCACAAATGACTTACCCTCGGCTCCGCCAATCGCATCAAAAATCGATTGAACGAAATTCTCAAGGTAATTTGGCTCCATAAAAACACGGGTTTTCTTGCGCAAACCGGATGTGCCGGGCTTTTGCCCCTCGATGGGTTGGGTTTTGATCACCTGAACGGACATCTCTTAATCCTTTGACTGTGCATTTTTCAAAAGGAAGGCCGCACGCCCGATAACGGCGGCCTTTCGGTAGGGTTCAAGGCCTATTGCGCCTCTGCGTAATAGCTCTCTAGCAGGTCAACTTCTTCCGCAGAGCCCAAAATAACCCCCACCCGCTGGTGCAGACTGCTGGGATCAACATCCATAATACGCCCGCCACCGATTGTGGCCTTGCCGCCAGCTTGCTCGATAATAAAGGCCATGGGATTGGCTTCGTACAGCAACCGCAAACGACCACCCATCGCAGCATTGTCGCTATCTTTTGGATACATAAACACACCGCCACG
Source organism: Cognatishimia sp. WU-CL00825 (assembly GCF_040364665.1). Classification (NCBI taxonomy): domain Bacteria; kingdom Pseudomonadati; phylum Pseudomonadota; class Alphaproteobacteria; order Rhodobacterales; family Paracoccaceae; genus Cognatishimia; species Cognatishimia sp. WU-CL00825. The sequence continues at coordinate 63,077 of NZ_BAABWX010000009.1, read as the reverse complement.
GGTCAAAATACGGTGCACTTCGGCCACCATAGATGCCACCCAACGCATGTTAAATTTTTTGCCACGTGGTCCCTCGGAACCTTGCAAACATTCGCTGACATAACGCTGCACTGGTGCGTCCCAATAATTCTGGCGGCTGGCATTGATCGCATATTCCTGCGTGCTGGCAGGCACCATCATATCCGGGAAAGTTAAAAGAAATTCGCCGGTGCCGTTCAAATGCGTAAATCCATTCACGCCCTGCCCCGTTGTCACCACCAAAGACGTCGACGGCCCAAACAAAGAATAGCCCGCACAAATCTGTTCTGTACCCGCAATCAAAACCGCTTCATCGGTCAGTTCCGCCAGGGGCTCTTTCAATTCAACAATCGAAAAAATAGAACCAACAGAAATGTTCAGTTCCAGATTGGATGATCCATCCAAAGGATCAAAGTAAACAATATAGTCGCCAGCTTCTGCCTTGTCCTTTAGCCAAACAACGTTGTCCAACTCTTCAGACACCAGCGCCGCAACACGGCTACAGTTAGCGCAATGCAGCATAAATTGATCATTGGCGATCACATCGAGCTCTTTTTGAGTTTCGCCTTGCACATTTGTGTCATCGGTCGCCCCAAGGGTCCCCGCAAAGGCGCCACTGCGAATTTTATGTGAAATCGTCCGACAAGCGGTCGCGATGTCTTCTAAGAGAAAAATCAGATCTTTTGACGTTCCATGCGCGCGATATTCGCGTAACATAAATTGTCGAAACGTCAGGTGGTTGTCATTTGTCATCACGGGGTCCCTTTGCCAATAGATCTTGTCTATGCGATCAGCGGCCGCGAACCAACCACTCAAGCGTGTCATTGATGTGACCATCCGCTTAAAAATCACACTGATACCAATGGCAAAAGGCGTTTTATTCAAAAGTTGCGCAATATTTGGGCGGAACCCTTGCAAGTTCAATACGTCTTAGCGGGTATGCACTCAGACCTCAGTCATCCCACTCGACGTCAAATTTGTCGACCAATCCGCGAATGGCGGCGTCATTCAGGATCTTTGGCTGCAGCCCACGAGTCATCATTGCCAAACGCGCGGTGTCTTCCAGCTCTTCAATCGCATTACAAGCCGCTTCAATATCCTTTCCTGCCACAACCGGCCCATGGTTGGCCAACATCACAGCACTTCTCTTGCCAGCCAAACCGCGCACCGCCGCGCCCATTTCTGGATCACCCGGCAGGAAAAACGGCAACAGTTTGACCTTGCCCAGTTTCATTATGCCGTAAGGCGTCAACGGTGGCAGAAAATTATCTGCATCCACATCTGGCATCATCGACAATGCCACCGCATGACAAGAATGCAAATGCACAACAGCGCCTGCGCGGCTGCGTGTTTCATAAAACGCCGCATGCAATGGCATCTCTTTGGTTGGCCGATCGCCATCCAACAGCCTGCCCCGCGCATCAAAACGACTTAGCCGCCCCGGATCAAGCCTTCCAAATGACGTGCCAGTTGGCGACACCAACAGACCGCCATCAGGGGTGCGCGACGAAATATTTCCTGTGCTGCCTCCGGTCAGTCCGCGATCAAACATCGATTTGGCCAAAAGACAGATCTGCTCGCGCAGGTGCGTTTCCTCACTCACTGGCTGTCCAATTTCTTAATGGCATCGCTAAAAAATCCCGCGGCCCCGAAATTCCCTGATTTCAACGTCAAAGCCATCTGATGACCATCTGATTTGCAGAAACACCATGGCACACCTGGCGCAATTTCCGGGCCGACGTCCAGTTGATCTGCTCCCAAAGCCTTGGTGACAGCCCCAGAGGTTTCGCCCCCTGCCACCACAATACGCCGCGCGCCCAAATCACGCGCAACCGTTGCACAAGTGGCAAGCACTTGTTCTACCATCGCACCAGCTTCGGCCACACCTAGCAATTCTTGCGCCGCTTTAACCGAGTCTGGCCTGGCCGTGGCATAGACCAAAGGCATTTGGTCCAAGTCCTGCCTAGACAACCAATCCAATATCTCAGACGGCCCATTCTGGGCCAATTCCAATGGATCGACTTTGTAACACGGGCGGCCTTGCGCCAAATATTCTGCGACTTGCCGATTGGTCATCGCCGAGCAACTGCCCGACAGAACCACGCCCCTCGCGCACGTCGCGGGGAATTGCCTCCGCGTGTCGCTGGTCTCAAGCGAACCATCCCCCATATAAAGATGTGGCAGGGCCATCGCCAAAGCCGATCCGCCAGTCAATAACGGCATGTGCCGACACGCTTCTGCGATCGAATAGAGATCATTGTTGGCCACGGCATCGACAATAACATGCGCCACGCCTTGGGCCTCTAAGGCTGCCAAGCCTTCGGTCACCACCTCTGGCCCCTGCGCCACTTGCAACCGATCCAACAACCCTACTTTTCGGGTCACCTGAGGTTCTAGCAATCGCATCAAATTACTGTCGGTCATTGGGGTCAGCGGGTGATGCTGCATCGGGCTTTCGGACAAGGGCTGCTGGCCAACAAACAGGTTGCCCATAAATACACTACGACCATTTTCAGGAAAGGCTGGGCAATAGATAGTTTGATCCGCACCAATTTCAGCCATCAGCATTTCCGCAACCGGTCCAATATTACCCTCTGCGGTGCTGTCAAATGTCGAGCAATACTTCCAGAAATATCGTTGCGTTCCCGCCGCTTGCAGCCAACGCAAAGCCGCCTTGGTCTCGGCCAGTGCGGATTGCACTGGTTCCGTCCGAGATTTCAGCGCAATCACCTCAATAGCAGACCCATGCTCTGGCAGGTCCTCAGGCACCCCTATGCGCAAAGAAACGGCAACCCCCGCACGAGCCATCAACCCCGCCAAATCGGTAGCGCCCGTTAAGTCATCAGCAATTGCTCCAAAATAAGTCACGGTTGTAGGCCCTTCCAATTCACTCATTAATTAATGCATTAATGCATACATTAAAAAAATTCAACAGCCCCCTTTTCCTTTATTCAGCCGTAAGAATGCTGCGAACTCCGTTCTTGTCTCGGATCACGTCGCGCCATATCGCCCTGACCAAGGCGAAGCCCATTAAACCATTCCAAGTCATCCGGAGAATAAGCGACCAATTCCTGTATGCATTACTATTACCAAAAAACGTTCAAAGTGCAGAAGACACGGTATCTGTGAAGTACCCCTAGTTTCCTAGACACCTTCTTGGTTCACATTGCGCTGTCTGTTTTCGAAGTCGACGGGCACCGGCATTCGACTGTTGTCCTCGGACCAATGGCGGACTAGGTCTCATTCATGACAATTTCCACGTCTGCTCATTGAATGCTTGATGTTGTGGGCTCGCAGAAACGCCGCCCAATTTCGGCTCGTATATTGCGAACCTTGATCGGTGTGGATCAGCTAATAACACGGCGTGAGTAAAGGTCGATGACAACGGCCAGATACAGGAAGCCCTCGTAGCTTTTATGTATGAAATATCTGAGACCCAAGCCGTGTCCGGCTCGGTTACTTCAAACTGCCGATCCAGCGTATTATCGACCACAACAGATGGTCTGCCACCATACTTCCCAGGCTTGCGCTTATAGCCGATCTGAGCGCGGATACCTGCCAGACGGGTCAGCCTAGCAACGCGGTTAGGGCAACTGGTCTCACCTTGTTTGACCAAATCATCATGCAGTTTGCGATAGCCGTAGACCTTTCCACTACCTTGCCACGCCTCTTTGAGCAGCATCGTCTGACGCGCATCCTCACGCGCGCGGTGGAACTGTTCAATCGCCCGATCTTATGCGGGTGACATCTCGCACAAAGACTGGGGGCTGCATTTGGTTCCGGCAAAGCATGAAGCGCTTATCAGTTAGGAGACACGCCAAACCGTCCACAAACGCCTCAATGAAGCCGCCTACGTGCCCGCACACAAAGACTTGAACGAAGACTTCCCTTTGCGTGGTTTTGTCAGCTTTGGGCACTGTGAACAGCCTATGACGGCCTGTTGGTCCAAAGGGCGTAGCGCCAAATATCCATACTATTTGTGTGACACAAAGGGCTGCATCGAATATCGAAAATCCTTCCGCAGGGAAAAGCTCGAAGACGCGTTTGAACTGTTGCTCAAAGATATGCGGCCAAGCGCCAATCTCTTTACCATGGCCTTCGACATGTTTCGTGACCTGTGGCAGGCACGCCTTCAATCTGCCGAAGATGACAAGCAATCGATGCAGAAGCAGTTGTCTCAGATGGATCGCAAGTCAGCCCAGATTCTGGACCGCTTGATTGATACGAACAGCGACACGCTTATCTCTGCCTACGAGGAGCGGTTGCGCGAGATTGAAGAACAAAACACATTTCTGACTGAGAAAATCCAGAAATGTGGCAAACCAATTGCCCCCTTTGACCAAGTTTATCGAACCGCTTTTGATTTCCTCGGAACCCCCAGTAAACTATGGACTTCTGAGCGCTTTGAAGACAAGCGAGCGGTACTGAAATTGGTATTTGCGGAGAGGTTACCCTATACCCGATATGAGGGTTATCGAACCGCTCAAACCTCCTTACCTTTCAAGGCCTTGGAGGACTTTCGCCTGGGAAAGTTTGAAATGGTGCCCCCACACGGACTCGAACCGCGGACCTACTGATTACAAATCAGTTGCTCTACCAGCTGAGCTATAGGGGCACTGTGCGGTGATTTAGACCAAGCTGCAGGTTGACGCAAGTCACCTTTTTCACAAAACCGCATTTTTTTTATAAATTCTTGAACGCCTTCTCTTTTCGGTTTTATTTCATATACTTATACAGAGTTGACAGCTGTCAACAGCGCATTTCTTTTCCCAACAAAGCTCGGATCATTGGCCAGACACTAAAGGCCCCATTTTCGGCTTTTTGGCTCAATACGCGCAGATATCCACCTGGGTTTTTGATTTTATCGATACGTTGCAGTATGCAGGCTAATGCTACCGAAGCGGCTTCTGATCCCATGGTTTTCATGGCTGATTGCCAAACCTCTGACGTGATTCCCATCATGCTGTGCAAGAAATGGGCCGTTTCAACCAATTCGTGCTTTCTTTGTATCGGCGTCGCCGAATATGGAGTGATATCTGGGCAAGCTTGCAACACCAATGCGATAGGAATGGTTTCCGGTTCCGAAGCTGTGGCTTCCGGTTGCTTTGCGTTTCCTATGCCTGTTTCAGAATCAAATTTATCTTTATTTGAACTCTGTATGTGGCGCTCATTTTGGGTGTCACAGGCAGTCATTTCGTCTGTTTTTGTTGGTTTTAATTGAAACAGTATTTCAAAGCGTTCCAGTGTTTCACTTAAGGCCCCACACAAAGCGTCCAGCTGGGCAATGGTTAAGACGCGGCGCATTTGCTTGCCAGCGGCTGTCAGGGCCTCCTCCAGCGCGTTCCAGTCGCCCTTTAGGCCCTCGGTGCGGGCAAACTCCAGCAGCTTCCAGCAGTCGCGCTTCATCAGGGCCGTTTTTTCACGGCGGCGCTTGGTTTCTGCTGCCAGTTTCAAAGCATCTGTGGCGGCTGTGTGAATGTCGACGGCCTTTACCAAAAGCGGGCGCAGGTCAAATCCAAAGGCGCGTGTGATGTCACCCCCCTGCCCTCTTACGGCATAGCGTTTGCCATTTGGGCTGTCGTGGCGCGCAATCAATCCGGCCTTGATCAGCACGTTTAGGTTTCGCCGCAAAGTGCTCTCTGGCATGCCGTGTGCCCGGCCCGCCAAAGTGCGGTTTGAGGGAAACACCACCAAAGCCCCGGTATCCGCCAAAATGTCGCCACGATGAAAACTGAGCAAAGCGTTCAGCACGGTCAATGCGGATGCGTTTAAGCCAAAGTGTTTTTTGGCCACAGTCAATTCGCGCATGATGTCCCATTTGCTGACCTCGGCCAAGGCCGCGCCGGCACGTGTTGCCTTGGCACGTTTGATCAATCCAGCCGTTACCGGCCGCTGCCCAAAGGGCGTCGTTGTTAAAACTTCCATCTATTTGCCACGAGACAAAGAATTTCCGCCCGCCGGAGTCCGACGCCTGTTGACAGCTGTCAACGCAACCCATTAGATTCGAAACTGCTAAGACACGAATTAGGGCCTCTCGGGATGATCTCGCCAAAGATCACTTGGGGGGCTTTAATTTTTACTCTGTCGTTTGTGCCTCCTTGGTTTTACTGCTCGTTTTTGTGACCTCGCCAAAGGCCACGCCTATTCGTCAGTCTGGTTTTTCCAGTTCTGATGAATCTCTGCAAAGTTCTGAAGCAACCAAGTGTTAAACCCGTCGCCAGCACCTTCGCTTAATGTCATAATCATCTGCCCGGCCTTCCAGGTCACCCGCCCCAGTTCGGCCCCGTCTTTGGTCTTCATGGCGTGGGAACTTGGGCGCTTTTGTGCTGCCCCCTGCCCGCTTGATGATTTTTCAATCATATCAAACACAGCCTTAAACCGCAGATCCGATCCGCCGCCCGTTGCCGCCGCCAAAGACACCGCATCTTGCAGGTTCGCGGCAGATTTCTCCAACCCCGCCGCCAAAGCCAACCAACGATCGCGACCAACCGAAGGTGCTGGGCCAATGGCTTCGATCAACGTAACCGGTATCAGGTCAGCGACGCTCAGCATGCGTGAAATCACGGTTTTATCCACATGCAACGCATCGCCAATCACTTTGCGATCATAGCCTGCCTCGCGCATTTGCCGGGCGAAATTTGCGCGCTCGATGAAGGTCAGGTCCTTACGAGCCGAGTTTTCCTGGCCCTGCGCGATAATCAAAGCCCGATCATCTAGGTCGCGGATCAGCGCTTTGGCCGTCAGGCCCAAATCACGCAAGGCGCGCAGTCGCCTCCGACCATAGACCACTTGATAGCGCTCTGGATCATTCGGGTTCGGTCGCAATAGCACCGGCACTTGTTGGCCGTACTCTTGAATGGATTGCATCAAGGCCTGATGGTCGGCGTCATTATGTTCCAGCCGGTCAACATTGCCGGCCCAATCCACCAATGCGACATCGACCTCCATCACCGAGCGGCTTTTAAGCTCTGCAATGGATTGGCTAACAGCACCAATTGCGCCCTTGGTATAGCGCGGGGTTGCAGCTTTCTTTGTCTGCGATGGGGCAGGGGGGCTTTGCCCAGCATTGGGTTCTTCCGCAGTTTCCATCAAACTTTTCAGCAGGTTTTTACGCGCCATCTATTCGTCCCCATGCCTGTTGCACCAAGCCTTCAATCTCTCCGTTTACCGCATTCAGCGATTCAATGGCCCGATCATAGGTCGCCCGGGTGAATTGAGACTTTTCCACCTCATAAAGTGTCTGTTTGGTGATGCCGGCGTCCGAAATAGCGGTAGATTTCAGCACAGAATTGTTCAACACATGGTCACCAAACATCGAACGCATAAAGGTTACCATTTGGTTTTGCGGTCCATCTCCCGGTTCATAGCGCGTCACAACATAGCGCAGCCAATCATAGGTCATATCGCCGCCTGCCTCTGCCACGACGCCCAGCAAATTTGACGTCATCAACAAGAACTGACACATCGACATCACGTCCAGCATCTGCGGATGCACCGTCACCAATACAGCTGTGGCCGCGGATAAGGCGCTCATCGTCAAAAAGCCCAATTGCGGTGGGCAATCAATGACAACAACGTCATAATCAGACTCTATTTCCGCCAAAACGTCACCAACACGGGTAAAGAACAGGTTGCCACTGCGCTCTGCAATCGCCCGCGGTGTTTCGTGTTCAAACTCCATCAGGTCCAGATTGCCCGGAATGATATCAAGGTTGGTAAAATAGGTTTTCTGAATGATATCTTGCACAGGCACCGGATCATCATAGCGAATGGCATCATACAGCGTGCCGCCATCCAGCAGATCAAATTCCGGCTGAAACCCATGCAACGCGCTCAGGCTGGCCTGTGGGTCAAGGTCCACCGCCAGCACTTTATAGCCATCAAGCGCCATTTTCTGGGCCAGATGCGCAGAAGTTGTGGTTTTACCGGACCCACCCTTGAAGTTGATCACCGTGATCACCTGCAAATGGTCGCCTTCGCGCCGTCCAGGCAGATAAGTGCCCGGAACTTTTGCCCCTTGTTCCAGCAAATCACGCAACGCCTGAATGTCTTCTGGCGAATAATACCTGCGGCCCCCGGCTCGAATTTCGGGCTCCGGGCCTTTGCCATCCAAATGCAGCTTGCGCAAATAGGCGTCTTTGACCCCCAATAGGTCTGCGGCTTCCCCGGATGTAAATTTGCGCAGCATTTTGCTGGCATCTGGTGGGAACAACTGTTCCCGGTGTGCTTGCAGCCGTTCTGACAGCTTTAGGGCGTGTTCGCCCACCAGCTGATCGATACGCTCTTGCAATGGGCGCCCAATATTGAGACGCTCTTGTACAGAATTCATCCTGTTTGCACTGTGGTCATAGTGCCCTCTGACTTTTACCGCTCGGGGTAGACGTTGCGCCCCAAAATTTCTTGGCCTAATTCCGTTTGTTACGGAGAAAGCCGTTTTATTCACTTATTACCGTAATTATTTGCCTGCTCAATCAGATTCTGGCAAGTGTTTTCTACAGGTGCCTGTGGATAAGTTTAAGACCAGGTTTGGATAACTGTCTGAAAGGGGCCTTAACAGAGTCTAATATAGACTCTGTTAAGGCCCAAATTGCCTATCTTGCAACGATGGCGCAACGCATCTGCCAACCCGATCGTTGACAGCTGTCAACCACAACAAGTGGCTGATACAATGGGTATTTCGATTTTATAAGGCACAGCCGCGTAACTAGGATCTTAAGAAGATCTGTACATCAGCAACATTGGTCCCAGTGCCGCCGGTCACCAAAAGATCACCAGCAAGGTCAAGCGCCGCATAGCTGTCATTGTTGCCAAGCAGGGCCGCAAAGTCACCTCCTGCCGCTGAAATCCGACCCAGCGTGTCAGAATCAACAAGACCACCGGCAGCATCAGTTGGCCCATCGCGCCCATCGGTGCCACCACTTAGGAAGACCCAATTTGGTGGCAATCGTCCAGCGGCACCTTGCGCAACCAATAGCGCCAGTTCTTGGTTTCGGCCACCGCGCCCGCTGCCTTTCAGCTGTACGGTTGTTTCGCCGCCAAAAATCAAAGCCACCGGGCCTTGGGTCGCCTCTGCGGCCTGTAAAATTTCCTCGGCCGCTGCATGCACGTCCCCCACAAGGGCATCGCTGACAATGCGGGCGTCAAATCCTTCGGGCACCGCATCCAGCATCGCCTGCAAGCTGTGACGGTTGGACCCAATCAGGTGGTTCTGCGCCGCGGGAAGGTTTTCGGCCGTGTCCTGGCCCGTCGCCAAATGTTTGCGCACAACTTCGGGGATCACATCCCACAGATTGACAGATCTAAGCATTTCAACAGCCTGGGCACGCGTGCCGATGGGAGCCACAGTGGGGCCAGACGCAATCGCCCGCAGATCATCACCGATCACGTCGCTCAGCAAATAGCTAAAAACCTCAGCCGGGGCCGCATGGCGCAGCAGCCCGCCGCCTTTGCTGTCAGACAATTGCTGACGGATCAAATTCATATCATTGATTTCCAGACCGCTGGCCAGCAAAAGGGCATTTACCTTGGCTTTGTCAGCTAGGGTCAACCCCGGGGCAGGGGCCACCATCAGCGCCGAGCCACCACCAGAGATCAAGGCCACCACACGGTCGCCCGATTTGGTTTCCGCCAGCAAATTCAAAACCGCCCGACCCGCTTCAGCAGAGGCTTCATCTGGTACCGGGTGCGATCCGGCCATAACTTTGGCCCCATCGAGGTCACACAGGTTTTCGGGATTTGTCACCACCAAGGCGCGATGCACCTCGGGGATCTGATCAAGCGCTGTGCGCATCATGGGCACTGCGGCCTTGCCAATGGCAAGCACAAAACAGCGCCCAGCCTGCATGTCGGGCAGGGGGTGCGTCGTCAACGCCCGCCGTACGGCCTGTTCCGGATCCGCGCGGTCGACGGCCGCTTTGAAGACATTCGTTGCGATCTGACGCAGTTCTGGCATGCTGTTATCCCCTAAACACAGCCGAATTTCCCTGTTAGCGCTACCACATTCTGAAAATTGCGCAAGGCTTAGCCCTTGTTCTTGACAAAAATACCCAAATCCCAGCGTTGACCCAGCCGCCAAGCTTGGTTTTACGCAAGCATCAGTTTTGCAACGCGGATCACATCGTCGTTCATCGCGCGGGTTCCGGCAAGCACTTCTGCGATCGGCACCCATTGTGCATCTGCTGCATCATCCGCCGCCACCGGATCACCGCTGACATAAGTACAAGCGACGGCTGCCACAAGATATTGATACGCAACTGCGCCGTCCAAATGCACAATGACATCCACATTGGTCAAATATCGATCCGCAGTAGCAACCACGCCGGTTTCTTCCGCCAATTCCCGTATCGCGGCCTGCAATCCAGTTTCGCCAAGCTCAACATGTCCGCCCGGAAACCCCCACAGCCCGCGCCCCGGATCTTTGCCGCGTTGCACCAGCAAAAAACGAGCCTCGTATAGCACCACTGCTATGGCGCCCAGTTTGGGGGCAGGGGAGGGGGCTGTCATCTGGCTATCCTCAGGCAAGTGCGTTCAACTTAGCCTGATATCAACCACAACAAATTCCAACGATCAAAGCATTGATGAAATTATTATGGCTGTGCGTTAAAAAAGAACAAAGCCTCGCCGTGCAGCCGATAACCGTTGATCAGCGTTTTGGCGCGCGGGCTGGTCAGCCATGCCTCTAGTTTGGCAACCTCACGTTGGGCCACGTGGCGGTGTTTTGCAGGGTTCACCGGCAAAAACGCATATTGATTGAACAGACCTGGATCGCCAGAGAACAGCAACGTCAGGTCGCCCTTGTTGCCAAAGTTCAACCAGCTGGCCCGGTCACTCAGAATATAGGCGTTCATGCCAGAGGCCACATTCAAAGCAGCCCCCATTCCAGCGCCCGCAGAGCGATACCAGGGCGTGCTCAAATCTTGCGGGTCTATGCCGGCAGCCCGCCAAAGCGCCTGTTCGGCCTTGTGGGTGCCGCTGTCATCACCACGCGACACAAAAGCGCTGTTTATAGAATGAATTTTTTGCAGTGCCTCTACAACCGTATTGGCATCCCGAAGCTGCGCCGGGTCCGAGCCCGGCCCGACAATCACAAAATCATTATACATTATTTCGGTGCGATGGGTGCCAAACCCTTGTTCCACAAAGGCCTGTTCGGCGCTGCGCGAATGTACTAAAATGGCGTCGACGTCACCAGCTTTGCCAAGACGGATCGCCTGTCCAGTACCGACCACCAACAGATGCACGTCCAACCCCAGATCCTGCTTGATCTCTGGCAACAAGACCTCTGACAATCCTGAATTGTGAAACGACGTGGTGACCGCAAGTTTTACCTCTTGGGCCATGGCCCCGGCTCCGATGGCCACGCCAACAATCAAGGTTGCAATGCGCAAAATCATTCGATGATATCTCCGTTCAAATAGGCCATGGCTTGCGGGGATTTTGGGGTGTCAAAAAACGTGGTTGCACGGCTGTGCTCTACGAGCGCGCCCTTGTGAATAAACAAGACGTCATCCGCAAGGCGGCGGGCCTGACCAATGTCATGTGTGGCCATGATCAACCGCGTGCCGGCCGCGCTGGCCTGACGCAACAGCGCTTCAATTTCGCGGGTCGCGCGCCCATCCAGGTTGGCGCAGGGCTCGTCCAGAAACAGAAGCTCTGGCTTGCGGATCAAAGCCCGCGCCAAGGCCATTTTTTGCCGCTCGCCGCCAGATAACACGCTGGCCCGGCGTTGTGCCGCCTGCGCCAGACCAACCTGGGTCAGCCAATGCATGGCCTCTTGCCGCGCTTTGGCTCGCTTGATGCCCTGTAAAATCAACGGATAGGCCACATTGTCCAGGGTGCTGCGTCGCATCACGGTTGGGGTCTGAAACACAAAGGCCTGACGCGCGCGCGCCGCCGTTTTGCCGATGTTCCATTGCATCTGCCCGTCAGACAGCCGCTCCATCCCGTGCAGCGCCTTTAGAAGGGTCGATTTTCCGGCCCCATTGGGACCCATAACCATGGTCACGCCGCCGACATCAAGTTGCAGCGACAAGGGCCCCAACAGGCGTTGCTTGCGTTTGCGCACAACGATGTCGCGCACCAGCAGGGGAAACAGTGTCTCTACCATCTGCCGCTTACCTCGGTTTTGGACAGGCTGTGAATCAGCAGGTTGATGGCGATGGCCAGAAAGATCAGAACAAACCCCAGCCCCAGCGCCAGCGCAAAGTCGCCTTTACCGGTTTCCAGAGCAATGGCGGTGGTTAAGACGCGGGTCACATGGTCGATATTGCCGCCTACAATCATGATTGCCCCCACCTCGCCGATGCCACGCCCAAAGCCTGCCAAAGCCGCGGTCAACAGCGCGCGGCGGCCGTCCCACAAAAGGGTACGCATGCGCTGGCTGCGTGTGGTGTTCAATGAAATAAGCAAATCATGATATTCTGCCCACAAATCCCGAATGGCCTGATGAGCGATCGAGGCAATCAGCGGCGTGATAATCACAACTTGGGCAATGATCATCGCCCAGGGCGTAAACAACAAACCAAACACCCCAAATGGACCAGAGCGCGACAGCAACAGATAGACAATAAGGCCAACCACAACCGGCGGCAGTCCCATCAGGGCGTTTAATAGGGCAATAACAGCGCGGCGAAAGCGGAAACGTCTAACCGCCAACCAGCAGCCAATCGGCAAACCGATGAGAGCCGCGATCACCACCGCGCTGGTGGTCACATAAAGCGACCGCAGGGATATTTCGATCAGGTCAGCATCCAACGACACGATCAATCGCATGGCAGCCAGCAGACCTTCGAGCAACTCGTTCATAGGCTTTGCGCGTCCGGTTCTTTTTGCCAATCTACCCAGCCGCCATATCGATGCCCACTCGAAAGCGACGAATAAGCCGTCGTTTCGGCCAATCTGTGGGGCAGGGGGGCACCAAGGTTTCCGATCTGCCTCTTTTGGGTAAGCTTGGGCAATATGCGAACTCGTTTGAACATATGTGTTGCCGAAATGGCCCGAGAATCGGGATATTTCCATATTTTACTGGACATGAAATGTTCATTCGCGCTATTTTGAGCGCAAATCGAAAATAATGGAATGTCGTGATGCCGTTAAATCAACGCCAAGAAGATATTTTGGGCCTTTTGCGTGATCAAGGGCGCGTCGAAGTCGACGACCTCGCGGTGCGCTTTGCTGTGACCACGCAAACCGTGCGACGCGATTTGACAGAACTATGCGAGCGGGGCTTGGCCACGCGCACGCATGGGGGCGCGCGCAATCTCGTATCAGCTTCCTCCTTTGGGTACGAAGAACGCCGCCTCCGCCAATCTGCTGAAAAAGAATCCATTGCCAAGCGCACCGCCAGCCTTATCCCCAATGGCAGCTCGATTTTACTCAACATCGGCACCACTACGGAACTGGTGGCTGCGGCGCTGGCCACCCACGAAGACCTGCGGGTGATCACCAATAATATCAACGTTATTCACATTCTGCGCGGCGCGCGTTTGAACTCTTTGGTGATAGCGGGCGGCTCTGTGCGTCAAAGCGACGGGGCGGTTGTGGGCGCTGAAGCGGTGGAATTCATTCAACGCTACAAAGCAGATTTCGCGATCATCGGCACCTCGTCTTTGGACGAAGACGGTGCTGTGCTGGATTTTGACGAACGCGAAGTTGCTGTGGCTCGCGCCATTCTGCGCAATGCCCGTACAAAAATTCTGGTGGCGGATGTCAGCAAGTTTGATCGCAATGCGCCAGTGCGCATCTGTGATGTGGCTGACCTTGACTATGTCATCACCGACAAACGCCCGCCGCTGCCCTTTGTCCAAGCGGCGCAGGCGGGTGGAACGAAACTTATCAATTTGGAAGACAACAATGTCTGACACCTCCGACACTCTTGATCTCTTTGTCATCGGCGGCGGCATCAATGGCTGCGGCATCGCCCGCGACGCGGCAGGCCGCGGCCTGACCGTGGCTTTGGCGGAAATGAACGATCTGGCGTCTGCCACATCCTCGGCCAGCACCAAACTGTTCCATGGTGGTCTTCGATATCTGGAATTCTTTGAATTCCGTCTGGTGCGCGAAGCCTTGGTCGAACGCGAAACCCTGCTGCGCGCCATGCCCCACATCAGTTGGCCCATGCGCTTTGTGCTGCCCTATCACAAAGACATGCGGTTTGACGCTGAAACGCCGACTTCCAAGCTTTTGACCCTGTTTATGCCCTGGATGAAGGGCCGACGCCCCGCATGGCTGATCCGCTTGGGGCTGTTTATGTATGACCACCTCGGCGGGCGCAAAATTCTGCCGGGCACCTCTACCGTTGATCTATCTTCTGGTCCCGAAGGCGCGCCAATAGATGATCGTTTTGCCAAGGCCTATGAATATTCAGATTGTTGGGTGCAAGACAGCCGTTTGGTGGTTTTGAACGCCCGCGATGCCGAAAGCCGTGGCGCGAAAATCATGACGCGCACCAAAGTGACCCAGGCGCGGCGCGAGGGCGACCTGTGGGTAATCCAGACCGCTGACACCGAAACAGGGGCAGTCAAAGAATTCAAGGCGCGCATGTTGATTAACGCGGGCGGTCCCTGGGTGATGGATGTGATCAGCGGCGTGGCAGGCATCAACTCGCAAGAGGGCGTGCGTTTGGTGCGTGGCAGCCATATTGTGACCAAACGACTGTATGACCATGACAAATGCTATTTCTTCCAGGGCGAAGACGGGCGCATTATTTTTTCGATCCCCTATGAACAAGATTACACCCTGATCGGCACAACCGATGCCGATCACACGGATGCCAATGTCAAACCGGTGTGCACGGATGATGAGCGTGATTACCTGCTGAAATTCGCCAATGGCTATTTCAACCAGCAACTCAGCCAAGACGATGTGGTTTGGACCTATTCCGGCGTGCGCCCGCTGTACAATGACGGTGCCTCCAGCGCCACGGCGGCCACGCGCGATTATGTGCTGCGGGTCAATACCGATGGCGGCGCACCAATCTTGAATGTGTTTGGCGGCAAAATCACCACCTATCGCCGGCTTGCGGAAAGCGCGCTGGACGAAATCGCCAAATTCTTCCCCAACCTGCCCGGAAAATGGACCGCAGGCGTGCCGATGCCAGGCGGGGACTTCCCGGTCGAGGGCGTCGCGGATCTGATCGCGCGGGTCGCAGCCAAATACGGCTTTCTAGAACCGGGGCAGGCGCAGCGTTTGGTGCGCATCTATGGCACAGATACATTTGCGGTTCTGGGTGCGGCCACATCCGCAGAGGATCTGGGGCAATCCTTTGGCGCGGGCATCACCGAGGCCGAACTGAATTGGGCCATGCAAAACGAATGGGTGCGCGATGCCGATGATTTTCTATGGCGACGCACCAAACTTGGTCTGCGCCTCAATGACGCGCAAAAATCTGCGATTGCCAGCTATGTTGATGGCAAGGCTCAGGCGGCTTAAAGTTGGGTAAAAATAAATCTTAAAAATCGGGCCAGATGGCCCGTTTTTTGTTTGATGTACAAAATTTGGTCGTCCCTCGCGGGCCTCGCCGCATTGTTAGCGTCCAAAGCCCCGCTAGAAAATCTTTCAAAAGAATCAAAGCTTTCGCCGTGATTCGTATGATTTTAGTGAAATTTTATCGTTTGGATAAGTTTCAGTTTGAGAGTTAATCTGCCTGCTAAGTTGCTTAAAAAACACGCGAAATTAGAACGAGAAAGGGCCGCACATGTCTGTGCGACCCTAGAAATTCCGGCGTCATCCTCCAAATCCCTGATGCGCCGGAATAGCTTGTAACAGTTTTATGACATCAGAGTTGCTTGAGGCGCGCTGAATGTCAAACAGCTCGCGCCTGCTTTTTTTGCCTATTTCAAGCTGCCTGATGATGGGCCCTGACATTGCCGTCTTGATACAGGCGGCCAAATTCGGTGTTCAAGAACGCCTCTAGATCCACCTGCTCTTGGCGCACAAACCCCGCGGTTGGCAATTTCCCTTGCCGCATCAGGTCAACCACACCCAAAACTCCCGCAGCGGTGGTGACCTGGATCGCGCTCCAGATCCGACCATCGATTTCGCGCGAAAACGATTTGTTGATGTAACTTTCTTCGCGCAGACTGCCGTCTTTCATGCCTTTGGCCGTGCAATAGACCAGCACCACATCCTGATCGGTGCGGGGCAGGGCGGATTCAAAGATTTCCTTCAGCAGATCCCGGCGCCGTTCCAGGCCCAGATCATGCAGCAAAAGCTTTAAGATATCACGATGGCCAGGATAGCGGATCGACCGATACGACACCGCTTGGGCCTTGCCTTCCAGCGTTTCGGGCAAAGTGCCCAACCCGCCGGATGTGTTAAAGCATTCATATTCCACCCCGTCGTGCCCCAGAATCTCGTAATCTTCCAAGGGCGCCGTTTGGGTCAATTTTCCCCCGACAATTGCGTCACACGGATTACAATACTCGTTGATCAACCCATCAGTGGACCAAGTTAGGTTGTATTTCAGCGCATTGGTGGGAAACAGCGGCAAGGCGCCCACGCGCATATGCAGACTGTCCAAACTGTCAAACTTATCGGCCAATGCAGCGCCCGCAATGCCAACAAACCCAGGTGCCAGGCCACATTGCGGCATAAAGGCCGTTTTGCTGTTGGTCGCCAGATCCCGCACCACATTCGTCGCAGCCACATCTTCTGTCAGATCAAAATAATGCGCGCCCGCCGCTTTGGCCGCAGCGGCAATTTTTGGTGTCAGAAAGAACGGGGCGGCGGAAATCACCGCGTTAAACCCGGTCAGCGTTTTGGTCAGCGCCGTTTTATCATCCGCATCGATTTGCGCGGTTGCCAAGCCTTTGGCGCGCATTTTGCCAAGGGCGCCTAGATCATGATCCGCGATGGTGACCGAATAATTTGGCGATTGCCGCAAGAGGCTCGCGATCATCTGACCGATTTTGCCCGCACCAATAATGCAAATGTTCCACTGCATAATGCACTCCATTGTTTTTTAACAAGAATGCAGAGGCAGCTGTTCATCTGAAAGAGAGCAAAGTGACGAATTGACTGGTAATTTCGTCATATTGATGAGGTTTTCGTCACTTTGTTAGGTGCGATCGATCCGACGTCCAAAGACAACGGATGTTTTGGTGCGGTTGACACCGGGAATGGCCCCGATTTCATCCACCATAATGTCCAAATCTTCGATGCGCGGTGCCTCGGCGGACAACAGCAGGTCAAATTCACCATTGACCGACAGGCAAAGCTTAATCTCGGGATAAGATTTCAATCGGGTGATAATGCGTTTGGTTTCCGGTTGTTGCACCGACAGAGAGACAATCACCTGCACCATTGGCGCATCATTCGGGTGCCCAAGCACAACCGTATAACCGGTGATCTCGCCCCGGTCCTCCATCCGCGCGATGCGCTCGTGCACGGTGGTGCGCGCAACCCCCAATGTCTCTGCGATTTTTGAAGTAGATTGCCGTGCATTGGCTTGCAAAACGGCGATGATTTTTCGATCTAAACTGTCTTTCACAAAGCAATCCTTGCATGGGTCCTTTTGTCTAGCCTCTTTGCGAGGCCAAAAAAACCCTCTGTATATGTGACCTGAAAGCAGCACGGGGGAATCAATTTCAATTTTAGGCTGGCCTTGGTTTTGCGACTCGGCACGCTGCATCGCAGAAAACTCGATTATCTGCCTATTTTTTAGGCAGGTTTCGGAAAGTTTCGCCATTGACCTTTATTATTTCCAAATATTTCACGCAAATTTGTCTCAAAAACCGGGCAATTGGTTGCGCTCGGAATTCTCTGTGTCACCGTTTTGACATGACGGGGAACAAAAAAATGTTTGATGAGATGTTGGCGGGCGCGGATCAGCCCCGGCAACCTTACGAAGCCTATTACGACTGGTTCCGCCAAGAGGACATAAAAGCGCTTAAGCGCAAATCCCAAGAAGCAGAGACCTTTTTTCGTCGTATCGGCATTACTTTTAACGTGTACGGACAAGAGGAGGCAGACGAACGTCTGATACCCTTTGACATTGTCCCAAGGATCATCGCTGCCAAGGAATGGCGCACGTTGGAACGGGGCATCGAACAGCGCGTACGCGCCATCAATGCCTTTTTACACGATATCTATCACCGCCAAGAAATCCTGCGCGCAGGCCGTATTCCCCGCGAGTTGATCGCCGGCAACGAAGCCTTTCTGCCTGAAATGATTGGCGTAAAGCCTCCGGGCGGCGTCTATACCCATATTGTGGGCACCGATCTGGTGCGCACCGGAGAAAACGAATTCTTTGTGCTCGAAGACAATGCCCGCACACCGTCCGGTGTCAGCTATATGCTGGAAAACCGCGAAACCATGCAGCATATGTTCCCGGAACTGTTCACCAAACTAAAGGTCCGGCCGGTCAGCGCCTATCCTTCACTGTTGCGCCGCTCGCTGGCAGATTGCGCCCCGGCTGACTCGCCAAATGCCAAACCTATTGTCGCGGTGCTAACGCCCGGTATCCACAATTCGGCCTATTTCGAACATGCGTTTTTGGCGGATCAAATGGGCGTAGAGCTGGTGGAAAGCAATGATTTGCGCGTCGAAGACGGCCGCGTTGCCATGCGCACCACCCAGGGCTATCAATCGATTGATGTGCTGTATCGCCGTGTCGATGATGACTTTCTTGATCCGCTTACATTCAATCCAAATTCAATGCTGGGCGTGCCGGGCATCATGGATGTGTATCGTGCGGGCAATATCACTATCGCCAATGCCCCCGGCACTGGCATTGCGGATGACAAAGCTCTGTATTCTTACATGCCGGACATCGTCGAATTCTATACCGGCGAACAGGCCATTTTGAAAAACGTGCCAACCTATCGCTGTTCTGAATCTGACAGTCTGAAATATGTGCTGGATAATCTGGCAGAGCTGGTGGTCAAAGAGGTGCATGGCTCGGGTGGATACGGCATGCTTGTTGGCCCGGCTGCCAGCAAAAAAGAACTGGCAACCTTTGAAAAGAAACTGTGCGCGAACCCATCCAACTACATCGCCCAGCCCACCTTGGCGCTTTCGACGGTGCCCATCCTTGCCAAATCAGGACTGGCACCGCGCCACGTCGATTTGCGCCCCTTTGCGCTGATGTCGCCCAACCGGATCGATCTGACCCCCGGTGGCCTGACTCGTGTTGCGTTGAAAAAGGGATCGCTGGTGGTGAACTCGTCTCAGGGCGGAGGCACCAAAGACACTTGGGTGCTGGGAGATTAAGATATGATGCTGGGAAAAACCGCAGGCGGTCTGTTCTGGATGTTCCGTTATCTTGAACGCGCCGAAAACACTGCACGTTTGCTGGAGGCAGGCTGGCACATTGCCCTCACGCGCGCCGCCGATGGGTCGTCAAACGAATGGCAATCAATCATTGCAACTGCAGGCATGACACAGGCCTATCAAGCCCAACACGACAGCTATGAACCGGCGCAGGTGATCAATTTCATGCTGCGCGACAAGCAAAACCCATCCAGTGTGATGGCCGCCATCGATGCCGCCCGCAGCAACGCGCGGCTTGTACGCACCGCGCTCAGTTCCGAAGTCTGGGAAGCCACCAATGAATGTTGGATGCTACTGAAAGATTTGCTGTCAAAACCGGTCAGCGAACGCAGCTTGCATGACACGCTGACACAGATCCGTTTTCGCACTTCGGTGGTGCGCGGTGCGCTGCACGGCACCATGCTGCGCAATGATATCTTTGCCTTTTCGCGGCTTGGAACCTTCATCGAACGCGCCGATAACACCGCGCGCATTCTGGATGTGAAATACTATGTGCTGCTGCCCTCTGCAGCCTATGTCGGCACCACCATCGACAACGCCCAATGGGAAGTGATCTTGCGCTCTGTTTCAGCCCGCAATTCTTATCGCTGGCTTTATGGCGGCGAAAGCACACCGCTGACCATCGCCAATTTCCTGCTGTTGGATGCGCGTATGCCCAGGTCACTGGCCCATTGCGCCCGCGAAATCGGCGAAAGCCTGGAGCTGCTGGAGACCGAATACAACCACCGCGCCGAGGCGCAGGTTCAGGCCGAAGCCATGTGTCATCGGCTGAAGACCCATTCGATTGACACGATTTTCGAAGAGGGGCTGCACGAGGTTCTCAGTTGTTTTATCGCCGACAACGCCAAGCTGGCTGGCCACATCGAAGAGGATTTCCGGTTTTATGGCTGATGCAAAACGATTAAATATCCGCCATGTCACAACCTATCGCTATGACACGCCGGTGCATTATGCATTGCAACAGTTGCGCCTGACACCGCGCAACGGCAATGGGCAGACCGTGTTAGAGTGGAACTGCACCTTTACTGGGGGCACTAGCCAGGTGGTTTTTGACGATCATTTCTTGAACCACACCGAACTTGTCAAAGTCGACCAGAACGCCACCGAAGTACAAATTCAATGCGAAGGCGTGGTGGAAGTCGAAGACAATGCAGGCGTGATTGGCAAACACCGGGGCTATGCGCCGCTGTGGCTTTTTATGCAAGACAGTGTGTTGACCCAACCGGGCCCCGCGATCACTGAACTGGCGACCCGTATCAAGACCTATCAACAAGACGTTGATGACATCGCGTTGTTACATGCGCTGTCTGCTGAAATCACCAAGGCCGTGGTCTATGAAATTGGCAGCACAACCAGCGATACTCAGGCAGAAGACGCGCTGGCCGCGGGGCGGGGGGTCTGTCAAGATCATGCGCAAATCATGATTTCGACCGCACGTTTGCTGGGCTTTCCAGCGCGCTATGTGTCAGGCTATTTGCTGATGGATGACCGCATCGACCAAGACGCCACCCATGCGTGGTGCGAGGTGTACACCAAAGATCTGGGTTGGGTTGGCTTTGATGTCTCCAATGGCATCTCGCCCGACGCACGTTATGTGCGCATTGCCACTGGGCGCGATTACCGCGATTCAGCCCCGATATTGGGTATTCGTCAGGGGGATGGCATAGAAAACCTGCAAGTTGCCTTGCAAGTACAGCAATAGCCTGCTTCAAAGCCCGCAAATAGACACGTTGGAAAGCTCATGACCTATTGCGTTGGCCTGATGATGCACAAAGGCCTTGTGTTCATGTCCGATACCCGCACCAACGCGGGTGTCGATAACATCTCGACCTTTCGCAAGATGTTTTCCTGGGACGTTCCCGGCGAGCGGTCCATCACCTTGATGACGGCGGGCAATCTGGCCACCACGCAATCGGTGATCAGCCTGCTGGATGAACGCAGCAAAGCCACTGGTGATCGCAACCCCGGCATTCTGCAGGCCGAGTCGATGTTTCAGGTCGCGACCCTTGTGGGCGATACTCTGAAAGAGGTCATCTGCACCCATGCCGAGGCCGGTCAACGGGCCGACAGCGCCTTTAACGCCAGCGTGCTGGTGGGCGGCCAAGTGGGTGACGGCGAACCGCGGCTGTTTCTGGTCTATCCCGAGGGCAACTTTATCGAGGCCAGCCCCGACACGCCTTTCCTGCAAATCGGCGAAACCAAATACGGCAAACCCATTTTGGTGCGGGCCTTTGACCCCAAGATGAGCTTTGAAGACGCGATCAAACTTTTGATGGTGTCGTTTGACTCGACCATCAAAGCGAACCTTGGTGTTGATTTGCCGCTGGATGTGCAAATCTATGAAACCGACAGCCTGACATCTGGTCGCAGTTTCCGCATCGAACACGATGATCCCTATTACCAGAAAATCTCCGAAGGCTGGGGCCACGCCCTGCGCGACGCCTTTGGTCAGCTGCCCGGATTTGAGTTTCCGGAAAAGTAAAAAGGCCCCCAACACGTCAGGGGCCTTTCGAATCGTACAATTCAGCGGCTGAAACGTACAAATTGTACAATTAGCCAGACATTAAAGCGCCGAGCGCTCTTAGGCCAAAGATGGCAACCACAGCACAATCTGCGGGAAGGCCACAAGCAAAGCGATGGTGATTGCATCAGCGATAAAGAACGGCGTCACGCCCTTAAACACATCTTGCACGCTCAGGTCATCACGCACGCCAGCAACCACAAAACAGTTCAGGCCAATTGGCGGTGTGATCAGACAGAACTCTGCCATTTTCACCACCAAAATCCCAAACCAAATGGCACACATCGGGCCACTCATGCCAAATGAGCTGTCTATGGCGGCCACGGTTTCACCACCGTTCAAAGCCATCACAGCTGGGTAAACCACTGGCAACGTTAGCAAAAGCATACCGATCGCGTCCATGAACATGCCCAAGACCGCATAGGCCAACAGGATGCACACCAAGATCAGCATGGGCGACATTGTTAGGCTGGTGATCCAGTCTGAAAACGCGGCTGGCAACTGGGCAAAGCCCAAAAAACGCACGTAAATCAACACACCCCAGATGATAGTAAAGATCATCACGGCCAGTTTTGCGGTCTCCAGCAAAGCATCTTTCAGCTGTGACCAACGCATGCCTTGATACAGCGCCATCAGAAAGACCACAAAGGCCCCAATCGCGCCACCCTCTGTTGGCGTCCCCCAAGCGTCTCCGCCGAAAGGGTTGTAAACAAACAGAATAATCGTCGCGACAACAAACAGGATGGGCAGCGCAGGCGGCAAAGATGCGAACCTTTCACGCCACGTAAAGCCAGAGACTGGCGGCCCAAAGCCCTTGATTGACAGTGCCAACCCGATAATTAGCAAGCCATAGACCAAGGCTGAAAACGCCCCAGGAATAAAGCCCGCCAGCAGCAATTTACCCACGTCCTGTTCCACAATGATGGCATATATTACCAGGATCGCTGAGGGAGGGATCAAAGATGCAAGCGTCCCCCCCGCAGCGACCACCCCTGCTGCAAACCGTTTATCATAGCCAATTTTTAACATTTCAGGGATCGCGATCCTCGCAAAGACCGCGGAGGTTGCCACCGAAGCCCCTGAAACTGCAGCAAAACCTGCGGTCGCAAAGACGGTGGATACAGCCAGGCCACCGGGCACCCAGGCCAACCAACGTTTGGCTGCTTCAAACAGCGCTTTGGTGAGGCCAGCGTAATAAGCCAGATAGCCGATTAGAATAAATGTCGGAATCAGGCTGAGGGCCTGAGACGAAATTTTGGAGTGTGGGACTTGCCCTGCGGTTTTTACCGCGACGGTCAAAGCCCAGCTAAAGTCTTCTGGATCATAGCCTTTTTTGGACCAAAAGATCCAAATCAAGCCAATCATACCTGCCAAACCCGCCGCAAAAGCAACACGCATACCCAGCACGACCATCACCAACATTCCGCCAGAGACAATCAGGCCAATTTCAATAGGTTCCATGATTATTACCTTACTTCTCTGACTCAAGGCCCGAGACGTGCTCGGCCTCCATTGCGGCCTGCGTTGCAGCATCTGCAATCAAAGGCACCGCAACGGGTGTGTCTGTGTTTTCTGCAAATGCCCGTGCATATCCCCAAAGCTGTAAGACCAGCCGAATACACAGGACCGAAAAGGCGATTGGTGCCAACAACTTAGCAGGCCAAATAGGCAGAGCGATATCCATGGAACTGTCGCGGCTCCACATCGGTGCGGCAAAGTCGAAACTGCGCTGGAAATGCGCCCAGGTGCCCCAAACCAATAGGATCATAAGTACAAGGACCGCAAAAGTCGTAAAGAATTCAGCCACATACAGCAGGCGGCCGCGCAGTTTTCCGACCAGCATATCCATGCGAATGTGCCCACCATCGCGCTGCGTAAATGAGATGCCCATAAAGGCGATCAGCGGCATTGCCTGTTCGATCCAGTCCACATAACCGGGCAGGGGTTGGTTCAGAAAGTTTCGGCCGCTGACAGAGAACACCGCCAAAACCATAAGCGAAAACACCGCCAGACCACTGAGAAGAGCCAGAATTTTTTCGAATTTATTAAGGGATTGGTCGATGCGGGACAGGGTGCTGTCGTCCGATAAAACCAAAGATGCGCCAGCCATGGCGATCTCCTTTCATGGGAAAGGGAAGATCTCTGGCAAACATGTCGCCAGAGATCAGTTTCAGATTACATGCCTTTTGCGATCATGCCGGTCACAAGGTCATACAGCTCTTGGGCTGGCAGCCCACGCGAGGTGTTTTCCTCGATCCAAGCGCTTGCGGCTGGGGCTGCGGCAGCATCTTTGAAAGCAGCAATTTCCCCGTCTGCAAAGGTCACTTCCATGATGCCGCGTTCTTCTAGGGCAGGGCCCCAGGCAGACATCGTTTTGTTATTATAGCTGTCCACATAATGATCCAGCGCTTCGTCGATCGATCCCAACAGGGCATCACGATGGGCGTCAGACAAATCAGCCAATGCATCGGTGTTCGCCACAACTGGGCAGTTCACAGTGCCTGGGTTCAGGTTTGTGGTCCACCATTTGCCGTTTTCGATTGTGCCAAAAGACATATGTGCGTGAGGTGCAAAGCTGACAGCTTTGACTACACCACTGTCCATCGCCTGACGAACTTCTGTTGCGGACATCGATGTTGGAACGGCGCCAACGGTCTTCATCGCAGCCCCGATACCACCTGTTGCGCGCACGCTTAGGCCTTCGAAATCAGCCAAAGTTGCAGGTGCATCGCCAACCCCAACCAAGTTATATTGTGGCAAAGGTGACGGCATCAGCAGTGTTGCGTTCCAACGCCCAAGGTCCTTTTGTACCGCAGGGTGGTTATACACCGCCATCGACAACTCAACCTCTTGTTCTAGCGAAGAAACACCAAGGAAAGGCAGCTCTAGGACAGTGATTGATGGGTTCTTGTCACGGTGATAACCGGCACAAAATTGCGCCATTTCAAACGCGCCGATGGAAATTCCGTCAAGGTTTTCGCGGTTCTTAGACAGGCCGCCGTAGCTGATATTCAGAGTAAATTCGCCGTTGGTTTTTGCGCTGACCAACTCGGCGAGTTTCTCTACGTGCTCTGTAAACGCGCGGCGCTTACCCCATAAAGAAACATTCCATTCTGTCGCCATGGCTTCGCCTGCAAAAGCGATCGCCAAAGCTGTTACAGCCGTTTTTCCAAAAAGATTGCGCATGTGAACCTCCCAAATGTGCATGCAGTCTGGCCACAGCATGAGTTATTGCGATGAACCTGCCTATGAAGAAAAACGCATGCGGTAATTGGAAGCCTATGCGGAAATCCGCAAGGCGGTTCTAGCCCCCCTTTTGACCTATAATAAAGCGCCTTTATCCAGACCCAATTTAACGATTTTTTCGTTCAGGGTACGGCGACCAATTCCCAAAGCTTCGGCGACGGCATCCATGCGCCCCTCATTGGCTTTGATAGCTTTGGCGATCAATTCGCGTTCAAACGCAGCCACGGCTTCGCGCAGTGTCACCGGAACATCGTCGAGCGAATGGTCCGTTTGTAAGGCCTGAGCCATAGACCCAGAACCCCGCCGTGCAGACAACAAACGACGCTCTGCAACGTTGCGAAGTTCGCGTACATTTCCGGGCCAATCGTGGGCTATCAATGCCGCAATATCGTCTTGGGTTAATTCGGGCGCTGCTGTTTCATAAAGCGTGGCAAATTCTGCAAGAAAATAAGTTGTCAATAAGATCAGATCTTCGCGGCGCTCGCGCAGGGTTGGCAGAGTGCAGGCAAACGTGTTGAGTCGGAATAGCAAATCGGACCGCAACCGTCCTTCGGCCACTGCCTTCTCTACGTTTTCGTTGGTTGCGGAAATCACCCGAAATTGCAGGGGTAGGGGCTTGGTGGCCCCGAGTGGCAGGATTTGTTTGTCTTCGATCACCCGCAACAATTGGGCTTGAACCGGCAAGGGGCAACTGCTGATTTCGTCCAGAAATAACGTGCCGCCATCTACGGATAACAGACGCCCGTCTTGCCCACCTTGGGCACCAAACATCTCTGTCTCGAAAGTCTCAGCTGTTAACGCCGCGCAGTTGAGTGCCAGAAACGGACTGTCGGGATTGGGGCCAAGATCGTGTAACGCGCGCGCCACGAGTTCTTTTCCTGTGCCCGTCTCGCCTTGCAAAAACACCGGAGCTTCAGTTTCGACCAGATCAAGAATGTCTTCGCGCAGAGCTTTGATACTTTTGCTTTCTCCCAACAGGATGCGGTCCAAACCGGACAATTGCAGCAATCGTCCCTTTAGGCGCTCAGACGTTCGGCGCATTTGGCTTTGGTCGGCGGCATGTTTAAGTATGTTCAATAGCCGCCGCGGTTCATAAGGTTTTTCGACAAAGCCATAGGCCCCATCTTTGATGGCCTGCACCGCCATTTGAATGTCGCCATGCGCAGAAATAAGAACCAACGGTGGTGAAATGTCTGGTGTAAGCGATTCCAGCAATTCCAACCCCGACATGCCGGGCATGCGCACATCTGACAAGATCACGTCAGGTTGAAATTCGACCAAGCGATCTGCTACTTTTTCTGCTCGAGACAAAGCCTGAACCCGCCACCCGGCTGCCTCTAGCAATTCGATTAGCGACGTCCGCATTGACCTATCGTCTTCGACCAACAGAATGCTTTGGCTTGCAGGTTCACTCATGGAAATCCCTATCTTCGCTGGGTTTGTACAAAGGTATTTCAACCCGAAACTCCGCGCCACCGCTTGGCCCGTTCTGTGCGCTTAATCTGCCGTGGTGTTCTGCCACGATATTGGTAGAAATGGCCAATCCCAAACCCATACCATGCCCACTTTCGCGGGTCGTCACAAAGGGTTCTTGTAGGTCAGTTAGGGTTGCGTCGCCAAGCCCGTGACCTTCGTCTTGAATGCGACACCAGCCCATGCCATCGAAGCTGCCAATCGCAATGCGCATATGACGCGGGTCTTCGTCTTGCATCGCATCAATCGCATTGCGCAGCAGGTTGGTCAGGACTTGTTCCAGACGTAATTTGTCACCAAAAACCAGAACAGGCGCGTCAGGCTGTTCTAAGTCCAGCGTTGTCTCGCTGGTCGTCAAGTTTGGCTCGACCAGGGCGAGTGAGGCTTGCATTGCCTGACGCAGATCCACTTGGGAAAACCCGTTACCTTCGGTGCGTGCAAAAAATTTGAGCTGCCGCGTGATACCTTCCATGCGGTCCACCAAATCTGCCAGTCGGGGCATCAACCGTTTGGGGCCTGTTGGGCTCATTTCTGCCGCGGCCAGATGATTGCGCATCGCTGCGATTGGTTGCCCGAGTTCATGAGTCACCGAGGCAGACAGCTGCCCCAAAGCGGCCAGACGTCCGGCGCGCTCCAACTCGTCCTGCGTGCGTTTCAAACGCCGCTCTGCTGTACGCCGGTCTTCGATTTCCACTGCCAAACGTTCGTTGGCCTGCCGTAGTTGCGCTTCTTCTGCTTCTGATCGCCTTAGGGCGGCCCCAATTTGCCGGGTTTTGCGAAATTGTGTGAATATCAGCACCGCAGAGGCCAAGATCGTGAAAAGCCCGGTCACCAGCCAGCTGCGGGTGCGCACCTGAGTCTGATCGGCAAAATAGTGCAATTGCCAATCATGTGGCAGGTCACCGGCCCTCAAATACATACGTTCTTTTGCATCAATGGTCGCGGTCCCATCACCAGTTTGCGACCAATCCAAAGGCAACAGCGCTTGACCGGTAAACTGCCGCGCTTTGTCGATGTCTGCGCGTTGCGTGTCCGTTAGGGGTGACAGAACTTGATATCTAACAGCGGGGTTTGAGGCCAAAAGCACCACACCATCTTTGTTGGTCAGCAGAACTTGCTCGCCGGCAACGCGCCAGCTTTCTTCGAGTTTGGAGAGATCAAGTTTGATTGCTATGACACCCGCAATCTGGTTCTGAGGGTCCCGCACAGCATCGGCGATAAAGTAACCAGGAAGACCGGTTGTGGTTCCAATCCCATAAAACCGCCCTTGAGCCCCGGCGGAAGCATCCTGAAAATAGGGACGAAAAGAATAATTGTGGCCCACAAAACTGCCATTGGTCCTTGCGTTTGACGCCGAAATGGTCACCCCATCTGGTTGCATCAGATAAATCGCATCTAATCCGGCCTGATCAGCAAAGGCCGATAGGCGGACATCAAGCAGATCGGTGGATGCACCTTCTGCAGTGGCCACGACATAGGGGTCGCGTGCCAAAATATAGGTCAGATGTGAGAACCGATCCAGTTCTGCCACAACTGTACTGCGATACAAAGACAATCGGCCCTGCGCCTTGGCTTGCTCTTCGGATAGAAAATAGTTGAATGACAGCCAGAAAATACCGATAGCAGCGGCCAAAACGGTCAAAAACGCAAGGGCGCGGCGGCTATAGCGCATCTAGGCTTCCAATCTGTATTGTCATTGTCTGCGCGCAGAGGCGCGGTGACGTTACAGTTATCCACGTGTTCGGGCAAAGGTCAAAACGAAACTGCACCCAAAGTTTGGGTGCAGTGCAGTTAGGCTAAAGCACTAAGTTAAGAGGTGTCTTTGCGACATTATTCCACAGCAACCGCATGTCGCGGCGGCAGGGCATTTTCCAAATCTGCCAAAATATCGCCCAGCCCCTCAAGCCCCACAGACAAGCGAATGAGCCCGTCGCTGATCCCATGTTCGGCCCGTTCTTCTGGTGTATAGGTTGAATGAGTCATGCTGGCTGGATGCTGAATAAGTGTCTCTGCATCGCCAAGCGACACCGCACGACCAATCATATTCAAACGGTTCATCATGGTGCGCCCCGCGTCCAGCCCCCCCGACAATTCAAAGGCAATCATACCGCCAAAATCAGACATTTGGCGCCGCGCCAAATCATGTTGTTCAAAACTTTCCAAGCCCGGGAAATACACTTTTTCAACGCTGTGATGCGCTTCAAGCGCCTGCGCGACATGAAGTGCACTCTGACAATGACGCTCCATGCGCAAGGCTAAGGTCTTTATACCGCGCAGCACCAACATGGCATTAAACGGAGAGATCACTGCACCGGTCATATCTTTCATACCAAAGAGGCGAATTTCTTGAACCATGTCAGCACGGCCGACGACCAACCCTGCCACCAAATCGCCGTGACCACCCAAATACTTGGTCGCTGAATGCAAAACAATGTCTGCCCCAAATGCGATGGGTCGCGTCAAATAAGGTGTGGCATAGGTGTTATCAACGACAACAGTGGCTGCATGGCGTTTGGCAATTGCAGAAACGGCTGCAATGTCCACCAAGCGCATATTTGGATTTGCTGGGGTTTCAAAATACACGACTTTGCAACGGTCGCTGATCACGGACTCAAGATTTGTGGCCTCTGTCAGATCAATAGGGGTGATTTTGATACCAAATTTTTGCAACCCATGCTGCATGAACGAAAATGTGCAGCCGTATAGTGTTTTATCGACGATCAATTCATCGCCAGGGGACAGCAGGGTCCACAAAGTTGAGGAAATTGCCCCCATGCCAGAGGCCAAAGCAAGCCCCGCTTCGGCCCCTTCCAAGCTGGCGATGCGCTGCTCTAGCAGGTCGTTTGTTGGATTGGAAATGCGGGTATAAAAATGGCCCGCGCGTTCACCCGCAAACATTTCGCCACCAGCTTCTGCAGTTTCAAATAAAAAAGTAGATGTCATATGCAAAGGAGGCGCAAGCGCGCCCTGATTGGCCTGAGGATCATACCCAAAATGAATGGCACGCGTTGAAAAATCTTGAATTGCGTCGGACATCGTCTTCTCCTTTGTTATTAAAAGAATGACACAACTTAGATGTACGTATTGTTTAAAATCGCCTAGAAACAATCACTCTATTGGACAAATATGCTATAATTTGACAAATTATTAGATGATTACGCTAATACGAAGTTTGCTAGCCGGGGGGGGGTGAAATCAAGATGACGCGCAAATTGGACTCTAAGGACCGGCAGATTCTACGCGTGCTGCAAAAAGACGGGCGCATTTCCAACCAAAAGCTTGCCGATGCCGTAAGTCTGTCAGCGACACCCTGTCTACGCCGCCTCAGGTTGTTGGAGAAGTCCGGCGTCATTCGCGGATTTCGCGCAGATATAGATGCCAAACAATATGGTCTTTCTCTCCTCGCCTTTATTTCGATCAAGCTTGAATCTCACACAAAGACATGCGTCGAAAACTTCGAACACCGCATTCAGTCGATGGACGAAGTTCAAGCCTGTTATTTGCTGACCGGCACCCAAGATTACTTGCTGCATGTCTTGGTGGCAGATCTCGACGGTTACAACGGCTTTGTCCGCAACAAATTACACACCGTTGGTGGTATCGCTTCGATAGACAGCAGCATCTCTTATGATGTTGTCAAAAGCGCTCCAGTTTACCCAGCGGTCTGAATAAGCCCAGTGTTTAGCCACGCATACGAGAAAAACTAGGATCATAGGGTGACGCTGCAATAACTGTTGCCGGAACCAAATCGCCAAACATATCCAGTTGCATTTCGCTCCCTGTGGCTGCAAATTCTGGTTCTACAAATGCATAGGCCAGGTTCATGTCAATACGATGGCCCCAGTCGCCGGATGTGACCGTGCCAACAACTTTGTTTGCATGCATCAGCGAAGCACCCCCTTGGGCGGGCGCATTATTTGCAGCGATCTTCAACGTAACAAGCTTTCTGTTCTCGCCTTTGGCCTGACGGCGCAGCAACGCCTCTTTGCCCACAAAATCACCTTTGTCCAGTTTGACAAATCGAGCTAAGCCGGTTTCCAACGGGTCAAATTCTGTCAGCAAATCAGCTTTCCAATGCAGAAACCCTTTTTCCATGCGCATGGAGTCTACGGCACGGGCACCGAACAATTTCATTCCATGAGCGTCGCCGGCCGCACGCAATGCGAGATAAACCGCATAAAGTGATGCATTTGGTACATGAATTTCATAGGCCAATTCACCTGAAAAACTGACGCCGAGAACCGTTGCTGGCGCAAATCCCAATATGCATTCACGGGCGCTGAGCCAGGGGAAGGCAGTTTTGGACCAGTCGCCACGAGCACAAGCAGATAAGACTTTGCGGGCCTTTGGGCCGGCAAGAACCAGAATGGTTTGATCGTTGGTCAATGATTTTATCTGCACATCCTCGTCGTCAAGCAAATTCTGTTGAAGCCAATCCATGTCATGCAATTCGGCCGCAGCGGCCGACCCAAACCAAACGCGCTCTGGACCGCGGTCACTGGCAGGCAAATTGGCGAATGTAGCCTCGCCTTTGACCATGCCTTGAGCGTTCAACATATAGCCTAGGCCGACGCGCCCCTCGCGCTTGGTCACTGCTCCACAGAACATTCGCTCAAGAAAGGCATGGCGGTCTGAGCCGGTTATCTCGATGCGGTTGAACCCATTAACTTCGCAAAGGCCCACATTTTGCTGCACGTTTTGAACCTCTGCCCGCACAAGATCAAAGGTCTCGTCAAAGTCAAAACCAAGTTCGGGATGAAAATCTGAATTAGGCTTGATGTAATCCATGCGTTCCCAACCATTTACCACGGCGAACGCAGCCCCTTGGGCAGCTAGGATTGGTGTAAGGGGTGTGGTCTTGGCAGGGCGACCCGCAGGGCGATGTTCGTGTGGGAAATGAAATCGGAATTCGTTTTGGTAATCTTCGATGGCTTTCAGCGCGGTCAATTCTACATTTGTGTGGGTAGCGAACCGTCGCGGGTCGATGCACCAAGTGTCATATTGTGCTTCGCCATGTACAATTTGTTGAGCCAGTAACCAGCCGTGACCGCCACCTTCTCCTAAGCCAGCACGTAAACCGATAATGCAAAAGGCGTTGCGTTTGCCGGGAATCGGGCCAACAAGCGGCGCGCCATCGATGGTGTAGGTGATGGGACCGTTCACAATTGACCGAATGCCAGTTTCAGCCAGAGCGGGCATGCGCTCAAACGCTCCTTCCATGACGTTCATGACACGGTCCAGATCGTCCGGGCACAACGCATTTACGAAATTCGGATCAATCCCGTCCATGCCCCAAGTCTTGCAATCCTGTTCATAGAAACCAACCAGCAGGCCGCCCTTTTCTTGGCGGCAGTAGTAGTCTGAAATCGGGCAACGCAATAAAGGCATGCGGTGACCGGCATGAGCGATCTGGGGGATGTCTTCGGTTAAGAAATATTGATGTTCCATTGAGGCCACTGGATGATGCACCCCCATCATCGCACCAACTTCGTTGACGCGATATCCTCCTGCGTTAACGACGATGTCACAATCAATTTCACCGTGTTCGGTTTGCACCGTCCAAGTGTCATCCTTGTGCTGAATAAGCGCGGTGACCGGAGTATTGCGATAGACTTCGGCCCCAGCTTTGCGAGCATGATACGCCAATGCCTGACACAGTTGGGCCGGATCAATGTCTCCGTCAAGCGGGTCCCAAAGACCACCAGCCAAATTGGATGTTGAAATAAGCGGATGCCGGCGCGCGCATTCCGCGGCGTCAATCACCTCAAGCTCAACGCCCATACCACGCGCCATTGATGTGAAATGACGATATCCTTGCATCTGTGCTTCAGTATTTGCCAAGCGAATGCCACCATCAGCGTGGTGATAGTTGATTGGGTATTCTGGATTTTCGGAGAGCGCTTTATAAAGTTTGATCGAGTGTGATTTGAGCCCAACCATGGTTTGATTCATGCCAAAATTCGTCACCTGCGCGGCTGAATGCCAGGTTGTCCCGCTGGTCAATTCGTTGCGTTCGACAAGTACAACATCGCTCCAACCTTCTTGGGTCAGGTGATAGAGCGTGGAGCATCCAGCGATGCCGCCACCAATGACAACTACTTTGGTTCGAGATTTCATAGCCGGGTCTCCGAGGACATTTGACTAAGATACACCCGCATTTCGCGACAGTTGGCAATGATACCGCCAGTATTCCTATTTTATTAAACTTATTTTATCAAAAAATCGAATTAAGGACTGAGAGAGTTTTATCGAGTTAAGAAAAATTCAACTAAATAGACCATCTCAGTTAACCAGATTAAAACTCTGCGCCAGCCAAGGACTGCTCTGGTGCAGTGGAAAGATAGCGTGTTCGTTGAGCAAATTTCGCATTTTTCTGTCAACCAATTCCAACACCGAGCTAGCGCAATCTGGTGTTGCGACAAGGGCCAAGGTGCGTGAAAAACGTTTACCAGGGAAACTGTGCATTTTCAGTTTTGGCTGAAACCGCTTGGCCCGTGAAAATAACAATGGGGTAGTTATGGTCCATCCCGCACCTGCGGCCACCATCGCCATGAGTGTCTGATTATTGCTGCACTCAAAGCTAGAGGATGACGATAATCCCAATCGCCGCATTTGCGATTCTATCTGACGGGCAATGATCAAGTTATTTGAAAAGCGTAAGAATGGTAGTTTTGTTTTTCCGTCGACGATATCGGTCAGCGAATGTTGGGGCACTCGCGGCAGCACAACAACAAAGGGGTCGCGCAGCAATGGGCGGATTTGCAGGTCGCGCAACTTATCATCAGGCGTCGTTGAAATACCCAAATCCAGTTTCCGATTGCGCAGCATTTCGATAATCTTGTGACTCGAATTTGTGTGATACAGAAATTCGCAGGAAGACATGCGAGCAGACAAGAATACAGCCAGCTCCGGAATGATATCGCTGTCAAAATCCTCGATGGTGCCAATCCGCAAAGAGCGCGCTTCAGCAACATTCCCGGCGGAAGCCTCTGCTTTTGCTTTTCGAATGGCGAACAGGGCGCCATCGATATTTCTTAGAAAAGCTTGCCCTTTGGGAGTCAAAACCATCGGTCTGCGCGTATGATTGAACAGTTCAACGCCCAAATTCTCTTCAAGATTACGCAGATGGTGGGAAACAGTACTTATCGTCAGTCCAGTTTCTTCGGATGCCGCTTGCAGCGATCCGCGTTGAGCGCAGATCTGGAAGAGCTCTAACCATTTGAGGCTAAGGTCTTTGGGAGCCGAGGGACGCGCCATTGGTCTCTTTCGTTCGCAAATTATGCGATCATTGTTCAGATCTATTAGTAAGATTATTGTTGCTCAACCAAAGCAATAAGGCAATCAACGAATTCTACAACTGCGCCCACACGATTCAGTACCTTTTAGGCAAGATATCAAAATCGAACTTCAGTGTGAGCGATACTTGAACCGCGATTCCTATTGCCTTCGAGGGTAGCGCGCTCCTTAATACGAGGATGTAGCGCATAATCAATATTATGTTGAATCCGGATCAAATACGATGCACGTCCCGCCGCATTTGTGTTCTTCGTCGAAGTACCCGTGTCGATCCCGTAGAGCAACAATCGAGTCGCTGTTAATCGTT
This sequence comes from Cognatishimia sp. WU-CL00825, assembly GCF_040364665.1. Classification (NCBI taxonomy): domain Bacteria; kingdom Pseudomonadati; phylum Pseudomonadota; class Alphaproteobacteria; order Rhodobacterales; family Paracoccaceae; genus Cognatishimia; species Cognatishimia sp. WU-CL00825. The sequence continues at coordinate 28,947 of NZ_BAABWX010000009.1, read as the reverse complement.
ACTATTTCTGCGGCTAAGCTTATTGGATTTTTGTTTGAGTTCAGGCAATATTCCGCTCGCGTTACGCCGTGCTACTGCTGTCATACCGCTAGGGGCTCACAATGCGCAAAGCTTCAACTCGCAGCAAGAAACCGGAAAACTCTGCGACAATACCGTTGAAACTTTGCCCTACCTGCAGAACGCCTATTTCTCAGACGTCAGCGCTTTCCAGTTTTGGCAATACTTTTGGAGGTCTTGATCGTTTCTTGCAGGACATGATCTCAAAGACACCTGAGAGTCTGACGACTGCAGCAACATAGCCGCACCGATACTTGTTCCGGTCGCTGAATCTGAAAGGTGAACTGGTTTGGCACGAAGCGCGGCAAGTGTCTCAATGTAGTCGCAATTTTGCGCAAATGGCCCTTCAACAACAACCGGATCATTTGCACCAGCCAGGTCCAAACAATGATTGGTCATCAAAGCCAAATAAAGCGAAAGTGCATAGTTTCTTTCACCAACTGTTTGCGGTTGCTTGTTCCACCCGCCAGACTTCCCGGCAAAAGGGCCGCTCTCCGCAACCACAGCGGGTTGAAGCATGATCCCCTGTTGCAACACGGCCCGCCGATCCTCTGGAGCTGGTGGTTCAAATACCCCCTCCGTCACCAGTTCAAATTCGCGTCCCCCCATGAATCGCGCTGAAGACACGGCATTCCCAACTGCGTTGACGTTCACCAGACAATCTTTGGTTGGATCCAAGCGCACATGGCCATCGTTCAGCGACATACAGATGACCCATGTGCCAGTGGACACGACAGAATTAGGCCGCGCTTCGCCTTTGAGATAAGGCACCAAGGAGGCGTTGCTGTCATGGATACCACACACAACCGGAACCGTCGTTGGAATCCCAGTTTGATCAGAAACCTCTTGGGTCACAGTTCCAAGAACATCAGACGACATTCGCGCCGGCGCCAGCTTGTCTTCGATCCCCAGTTTTTTGACCAGCGAAGAGGGCTCTCCCAAGATTGGGTTCCAAAGATCGGTATGGCACCCTAAGGAGGTCACATCGCAGGCAAGATGACCGGTTAGCTTATAGCCCCAATACTGCGGGTAGGTGATGATGTGTTCGGTTTTATCTAGTAGATCGACATCACAGTGAAACAACCAGTGCAGCTGTGCTCCAACATTGAGACCGCCGCTCAACCGCGGAGAGCCAGTTTCGTCAAACGACGGACGCAGACGGTTGTAGTCTTCTGCCAGTACATCTGGTGCCGCGTGCTCATAGTCGAGCATGGGCGTTACCAATTCTCCGTCCTTGTCGAGCAATACAACGGATGCGCCATGAGTCGTGACGGAGATCGCATCCACGCCCTGGCTGGCTTGGAACTTTGCAAGGTTTTCTACCAAAAAATCCCAGTGCCCTTCCAGGTCAAACTGCGGATATGGATCTTGGTTCAAAATTCTGTTGGGCCGCGTTACAACAGCGATTTCAATCATTCTCTCGGCATCGACCAGTGCGAGTTTTGCATTGGTCTTGCCAATATCAATGACCGCGATATTGGAATACTTTGGAACAGCGGTCATGGCAAATAAAACACTTGAGTAAGGTCTTGGACCACTGGACTTTTATCGGCGTTGCATTCCATCAAATCCGCCATATGGACCCACCATGCTTTCATCACCGGGTGCTCAGGCAACGCGGCCATTGAGTGGTTTGACGTCCTCAGCAGGACACCAAAAAGCTGATTTGTGGTGGGATGGAAGTGAATAGAATAATCCTCGATCCCAGTCTCTTTGAGAAGCTCCACCAATTCCGGCCAAATTTCGTCGTGCCGCTGGCGGTATTCTTCCATCCGGCCCGGTTTCAGCTGCATACAAAACGTGTATTTTTCCATCTGTATCGCTCCCACTTAGGACTTGCGCCACATTGCCCAAAGGCGCGGCAATGCGATGACGCCGATTAACAACAAGCCAATGAAGATTGACATAACGATCCCCGGAACATTCAGCAGACCAAGGCCAAAGGTGACCAAGCCCATGACAAAGGCTGCAATGACAACACCGGGAATAGAGCCTGATCCCCCAAGAATATTAACACCGCCCAGAACCACCATCGTGACAACTTCCAGCTCCATACCAGTGGCAATGGAAGGGCGGGTCGAACCCAGACGAGACGTCAGGCAAACCGCCGCAAGACCTGCCATCAGACCTGTCATAAGGAATAGAAGCATTTTAACCCGATCCACGCGTATGCCCGAAAACAGCGCCCCAGTTGGGTTGTTGCCAATCGCATAAACAGAGCGACCAAAATTGGTTTTGTGAAGCAGAACGCCGAAGAAGATCGCAAGAATGACAAAGATCACAAATTCGACGGAAATCACCCAGAAGACGTAGCCCTGACCAAACCAGGAAAAGTCACTTGGGTAACCGCGAAACGCGCCATCCCCAAGGATGATATAGCTTATCCCACGAAAGAGACTCATCGTACCGATCGTCACAACAATGGACGGCAATCCGAGTTTGGTCACCAAAGCTCCATTGAAAGCGCCACAAATCAAACCCGTTCCCAGACCTACCAATACCAGAACCGGGGTACCGGCCCCCAATTCCATTGCGACCCCCATCGCAGTAGATGCTAGGGCAATGATAGAGGCGACGGAAAGATCGATTTCTCCGGCAATGATCAGCAGAGCCATAGCAAAGGCAATCATTGCTTTTTCGGTAAAATTGAATGTGGCATCTGACAGGTTCCAAGCATTCAAGAAGTAGGGCGATGCAAGGGAATTGAAGGTGAAAACGCCGATGGCTACGGCCAGAAGCAGGGTTTCCCAGCTCACCAGCTTGCTTTTCAACGGAGAACGGAGACGGTCCGGGATGTGGCGGGTATTGGCTTCAGCAAGGCTCATTGGGAATGCTCCGCAGATTTTAGAATGACGCGTCCTTTGGACCGCCCAGATTGGGCATTAAATGCAACGGCGATAATGATGGCTGCACCTGAGATTGCGAGCTGCCAGAACGGTGAAATGTCAACGACGGGCAATGCATTTTTAACGACTCCAAGGAACAATGCTCCGAGCAGCGTGCCGATAACCGTGCCCGCCCCGCCAGCGATGGAAACCCCACCAATCACACAGGCTGCGACGACCTCCAGCTCGAACCCGCCAGCAATATCAACATAAGCCACCGCATAGCGGGCAATCCACAGATAGCCTGCCAAACCGGCCAACATGCCCGAGATGACAAAAGCGTAGAACTGCGTCCGGCCAACGTTGATTCCTGTGTAAACAGCCGCGTGCGGGTTGCCACCGACGGCATAGATGGACCGTCCTAGCGTTGTCCGCGCCATGGCAATGACGGCTACCAAAGCCACAACAATTCCAAACCATCCCAAAATCGGCATTCCCAGGATAGACGCCCTAGGGAACGCGGTGAAATGGGCGCTCATTTCATGTGCATTGATCCACTTGCCTTCAGTCAGCAGAAAGATAATGCCACGGAAAATCGTCATCGTGCCAAGGGTCACAACAATTGGCGGTATGTTCAGTTTCCAAACGAGAATGCCATTGATGGCCCCCAGAAACGCCCCCATGACAAGGGAAACGGCCAAGATCACTCCGATTGGCAAATCCGGCATCGCGACATTGATCATCGCACAGACCATACCTGTGAGCGCCAAATTGGCAGCAACAGAAAGGTCAATGCATCGAGTCAAAATGACAACCATCTGACCGATTGCAAGGATCATCAGGGGTGAGGTGTCTGTAAAGACCGCAACCAGATTATCCGGCGCAATGAACCCTGGAAATCTGGTAGCAACAAGGCTCATCAGAAAGATGATCGCACCAAAAAGCAAGGCTTCACGGGATTTTAAATAGGTCATGCCACGTTCTCCATTTGCGCAATCCCCACCGCATGGCGCACAAGAGATTCAGGATTCATTTCATTGCCTTCCAGTTCTGCAACCATGCGTCCTTCTCGCATGACAATGACGCGATCAGACATGCCAAGAATTTCGGGTATTTCCGAACTTACCATAATGACCGACAACCCTTCCGACGCGAGTTCAGACATGAAATCGTGAACCGCTGCCTTGGACCCAATATCGATCCCCTTGGTGGGTTCATCCAAAATAATTACTTTCGGCTTGGTGGCCAGCCATTTTGCGATGACAACCTTTTGTTGGTTTCCTCCAGACAGGGCACCGACATTTGTATCCAACGAAGCGGCGCGCAGGTCCAAGCGCTCAGTATACTCACGCGAAAGCGCGAATTCTTCAGCCATCTGAAGGAACCCTTTGCGAGAGGTTTTACTCAGTGACGGTAGGGTTACGTTCTGGAAAATTGGCATATCTGTGATTGCGCCTTGTTTGCCGCGATCTTCCGGCACATAGACAATACCGGCTTCGATCGCCGCAGCTGGCGAGCGAAGGACTTGTATTTCATTGTCCAATTTGACAGTGCCGTTTGAAGGCCGCGTTATGCCAATAAGAGACTGCATAAACTCTGAGCGTCCGGCACCAACCAACCCGTAAAAGCCAAGGATCTCACCCTTGCGTAGAGAGAAACTGATGTCTTCAAATTCCGTTGGGTGGCAATATTTTTCAACTGTCAGAACGGTTTCTCCGATGTCAGCATGCCGTTTCGGAAACAGCTGATCCACAGCCCGGCCAACCATCATTTTCACGAGGTCGGATTCCTGCACTTCTGCAATATGACCTTCGCCGACAAATTGTCCGTCGCGGAACACTGTGAAGCGGTCTGCAATGCGGAAAATCTCGTCGAACTTGTGGGAGATAAACAAAATGGCTTTGCCTTGCGCCTTAAGCGTATCAACCAGTTCATAGAGTTCTTCGATTTCGGTTTGGCTCAATGCCGCCGTCGGTTCGTCCATGATAACAACACGCGCATCAACGGACAAAGCGCGCGCGATGGCGACCAAATGCCGTGACGCAATACTGAGGTCTTTCAACTTCACCCGCGAATCAATCTTTGCTCCGATGTCATTAAGAATTTTTGTCGTTTGCTCAAACATGGCCGTTTTGTTGATAAGGCCAAGTTTGGTTTTGGGCGCATGCCCAATGAAAATATTCTCGGCAACCGTGAGCTCGTCGAACAATACCGTTTCCTGGTGGATCGCAGTAACACCAGCATCCGCTGCATCTTGCGGCGTGGCAAATTTAACCCCTGCCCCTTCAAGCAGGATTTGACCGCCATCAGGCTGATAAATGCCGGTTAAGGTTTTAACGACGGTCGATTTTCCGGCACCATTTTCACCGATCAACGCGGTGACTTGACCAGGGTAAAGCGACAGCTGAACGCCATCCAATGCCTTTACGCCTGGAAACGTCTTGGTGATCTGATCCAATTGAAGTACAGGGTTTTGCGAAATTGACTCTGTGGATCGAGTTTTGAGAGTTTGCATGGGCGCGGTCCTATAGAATAAGGCTCTAGCGGGCATTTCAAATTTCGCAGAAGGGGCAGCGCTTAGACATCCCGCCCCTCCTACTAAGGAGGTCTTTAGAAGATCTCTTTAAAGGCATCGATGTTGCTAGCATCGTAAACAAACGGATCAGCCATGGCTGCCGCATTTGTATCGTCCAAAGTGATCGTACCCATCCGGCCAATTGAAATTTCAGCGCCCGGCTCTGCGGTGGCCGCTTCGGTTGCCAGTTGGTGCGCCAACATGGTCGCAGAGTAACCAAGATCAATTGGATTCCAAATCGCGAAGGATTTGGATGCTCCGCTTTCAATTGCGCCGGCCATTTCAGATGGCAGCCCCAGGCCAGTGACATTAACTTCACCAATCTTACCTGCGTCAGCAACTGCCTGAGCTGCAGCAACGATACCTACGGATGTTGGCGCGATGATTGCATCTAGCTCCGGATGAGACTGCATTAGGCCGGTTGCTTCGCGATAGGACTTATCCGCAAGGTCGTCACCGTAAACAGTAGAAACAACTTCGATACCCTCGTAGTTGCCCATCACTTTGTTCATTTCATCGATCCAGATATTCTGGTTCGTAGATGTTGTTGTCGCGGACAGAACCGCCACTTCGCCACCATCTGGCAAGTGATCCGCCGCCAGTTTGATGATCATGTTTCCGATCAAAGCGTTGGAAGATGGGTTCAGGTGAGCCTGACGACCGTCTTGCGCTACACCGGAGTCCCAGGACACAACTGTGATGCCGCGCTGCATCGCTTTTTTCAATGTTGGCACAAGCGCATCTGTGTCGTTTGCAGAAACTGCAATCGCATCAACCTTCTGCGCGATCAAAGAGTTGATCACCTCGATTTGGCCTTCTGCAGTTGTGTCAGTTGGGCCAGTGTAGATGATCTCCACTCCGCCAATTTCGTCTGCAGCTTCTTGAGCACCTTCAGCAGCGGCTTCAAAGAAACCAATACCTAACGCTTTTACCACCAAGGCGATCCGCATATCTTCAGCGGCCGCTGGTCCGGCGAACAGGCCCGCGGCAATCGCCACGGATGTCATATATTTTGCAACTTTCATTGGGTTTCCTCCATGTTTATCCCAAATTATTGCGGCTCGCCGTAACCAATCGGCTCCCTACGAGACCGCTTCCTCCTTCGCCCCAATTGTGGATGCGACGATTAGTTTGATGTCCGCGGCCTCAACCATCGCGGCGTGGCGATCGCTGATACCTTCATCAGTGATCAGGACATCGATATCTTTCAACGGGCAAAGCACGAGGCTCGAGCGGGATTCGAATTTCCCGGAATCAACCAGAAGCACGACCTCATCTGCTTGCCCAATCAGTTTTTGTTCTGCCTGGATGATCAGCGGGTCGCCTTCCATAACGCCAAGCGGCCCGACACCCTGCGCCCCCATGAACATGCGCCGCGCATAGAAGTTACGTGTCACATCGTTCTCGAAAGGAGACAAAATGATGTTTTGCTCGCGATAGATCACTCCGCCTGACAAAAGCACGGTATTTTTTGAGTTCTTCAGCAGATGTTCAGCGATTGGGAACGAATTGGTAAAAACCTGGCAGCGACGAGTCGCCAAAGGATGCACCATTTGAAATGTCGTCGTTCCGCCGTTGATGATAATCGGCTCACCTTCTTCACACAGTTCTACCGCCTTGCGCGCAATTGCTTGCTTCTGATCAATATTGATTGCTTCGTTCACAGCAAATGGGCGACCAGCCAAACTGGGGAACTGATTGGGATGCAAGGCTTCAGCACCCCCTCGAACGCGACGAAGTTTGTTTTCCGCGTGTAACCCAGAAATGTCTCGACGGATGGTTGCTTCTGAAGCGCCAGTCATGCTGCACAGCTCCAAAACCGTCACAACCGGACGCTCCTGAACCGCTGACAGAATAACCCTATGGCGTTCCTTCTCGTGCATTTTTTCCTCCCGTTGACAGTGACGATGCCGTAAAGAACCAATCATTGTCAATCATTAATTGTCATTTTTGCTCGATTTAAGTCATCTTTTGATCATTAATGATCGTTTATGATTGACATTCAGACGCACCAAGCGCAATCTATGACCAAATCTGACTAGACTATCTGTCGATCGGGAGGAGATCACAATGACAACCAACCAAAACCGCCTCAATTCCCTTTGGGACCATGAAAAGGCGGCGCATATGAGTGAATCTGAGAAACTGCTCTATCGCTCGAATCTGCTTGGATCCGACAAACGCGTAACCAACTACGGCGGCGGCAACACCTCAGCCAAGGTTTTCGAAAAAGACCCCCTGTCTGGCAAAGAGGTCGAAGTACTTTGGGTCAAGGGGTCCGGCGGTGACGTCGGGTCTATCAAAATGGACGGCTTCTCCACGCTTTATATGGAAAAGCTGCGCGCGCTTAAAGAAAAGTACCGCGGTGTTGAGTTCGAAGATGAAATGGTTGGGTTCCTCCCCCATTGTACCTTCAACCTGAACCCACGCGCGGCTTCTATCGATACACCTTTGCACGCTTACGTGCCAAAGGTTCACGTCGATCATATGCACCCCGATGCCATCATTGCGATCGCGGCGTCAAAAGACAGCAAAGCGATGACACAGGAAATCTTTGGCGATGACATCGGTTGGTTGCCTTGGAAAAAACCGGGGTATGAATTGGGTCTGTGGCTCGAAAAATTCTGCCTGGACAACCCAAATGCCAAAGGCGTTGTGCTCGAATCACACGGTCTGTTCACATGGGCAGATGACGCGCATACTTGCTATGAGTTGACGCTGGACATCATCAATAAAGCGATTGCCTATTTCGAAGAAAGGACCGCTGGTGTTCCAGCCTTTGGTGGCGCTATCCATAATAGCATCGATGCGGATTCTCGCCGGGGTGTTGCAGCCAAGCTGATGCCAGCCATCCGTGGCTTTATTTCCGGTCAACAGAATATGGTCGGTAACTTTGTAGACACAGACACGGTTCTGGAGTTTGTGAACGGCAAAGACATGCCAGCCCTTGCGGCGCTTGGTACCTCTTGCCCGGATCACTTCCTGCGCACCAAAATCTGCCCATTGGTGGTTAATTTTGACCCAGCTCAAAACAATATTGAAGCGGTGCTGGCAGGACTGGAAGCACAGATCGCAACCTATCGCGAAGGCTACGCGGCTTATTATGACCGCTGCAAACACGACGACAGCCCGGCGCTGCGTGATCCAAACGCAGTTGTCTATCTGATTCCGGGTGTTGGCATGATCACTTTTGCCAAAGACCGTGCAACTGCGCGTATTTCCGGCGAATTCTATATCAACGCCATTAATGTTATGCGTGGGGCCTCTGCCGTATCAGAATACTGTGGCCTGCCGGAACAAGAAGCCTTTGATATCGAATACTGGTTGCTAGAGGAAGCCAAGCTGCAACGTATGCCTAAGCCAAAATCATTGGCTGGCCACGTGGCGTTGGTCACCGGCGGCGCTGGTGGCATCGGGGCTGCAACTGCAGAACGCTATCTGTCGGAAGGTGCCTGCGTGATGCTGGCAGACATCAACCCGGAAAACCTAGATGCTACTCACGATAACCTGACCAGCCGCTTTGGTGCAGATGCCGTGCGCAAAGTTATTATGGATGTTACAAGCGAAGCTGCAGTAGCCAAAGCCTTTGCCGATACCGCTGTTGAATTCGGTGGCGTTGATATTCTTGTGTCGAACGCAGGTATCGCCTCGTCGGCACCAGTCGAAGAAACAACCCTGAAACTCTGGAACCTGAACATGGACATTCTGTCCACGGGCTATTTCCTTGTCTCTCGCGAAGCATTCAAGATGATGCGGACGCAAGACATGGGGGGGTCGATTGTATTTGTTGCGTCTAAGAACGGTCTTGCAGCATCTCCAAATGCATCCGCCTATTGCACGGCCAAGGCTTCGGAAATCCACCTCGCGCGTTGTTTGGCTCTCGAAGGCGCCGAAGCAGGCATTCGCGTTAATGTGGTTAACCCGGACGCGGTCTTGCGTGGCTCCAAAATCTGGGAAGGCGACTGGCTGGATCAACGCGCTGGCACCTATGGCACCGACAAAGGCGGCTTGGAGGAAATGTATCGCAATCGCTCGATGTTGAAACTCTCGGTTCTACCAGAGGACATAGCGGAAGCAGCCTATTTCTTTGCCTCAGACAAATCCGCAAAATCGACAGGCAATATCGTCAATGTTGATGCGGGCAACGTTCAAGCATTTACACGCTAAGATATCTGCGCCGCTTTGATCGGGTGGCGCAGCAACTCCTTGGGAGGAGAAAGACATGATTGATAAGTCCACGATTGAGGCTGAAAACGCCAAACACATAGATGGCTTGAACATCGACTTTGCGAATCTGGCTGAAAAACTGGATCGCCGCGGCGTCAGCATCGCCGCGTTGGTAAAACGAGCACAGGCCTTTGGTGTGGCTGTCCCATCCTGGGGCACCGGCACGGGCGGCACGCGATTTGCTCGCTTTCCGGGTGGTGGCGAACCAGCAAGCATCTTCGACAAACTTGATGATTGCGGCGTTATCCACGCGCTGACAGATGCCGCGCCTTCAGTGTCTCTACATTTCCCATGGGACAAAACTGATCCCGCTGATCTTCGTGCAAAAGCCGAAGAACACGGCCTGACCTTTGATGCCGTGAACTCAAACACCTTTCAGGACCAGACAGATCAAGTACATTCCTACAAATTCGGGTCGTTGACTCACACCGAACAGGCCACACGTGCCCAAGCGGTTGAGCATAACCTAGAATGTATCGATTTGGGGGATCAGATTGGCTCAAAGGCGTTGACGGTTTGGATTGGCGATGGTGCCAATTTCCCGGGTCAAACCCATATGGGTCGCCAGTTTGAACGCTACCTGTCCTCGATGCAGGAAATCTATTCAGGTCTCCCGGATGATTGGCAGATTTTCTCTGAGCATAAGATCTATGAACCAGCTTTTTATTCAACCGTTGTGCAGGATTGGGGCACCTCTCTTTTGACAGCACAGGAGCTCGGCGAAAAGGCCAAATGTCTGGTCGATCTAGGCCACCACGCACCAAACGTGAACATTGAAATGATTGTGTCTCGTCTGATCCATGCGGGTAAACTGGGTGGCTTCCACTTTAACGACAGCAAATACGGCGACGATGATCTAGACAGTGGCACTATTGATCCCTATCGCCTGTTCCTGGTTTGGAATGAATTAGTCGACGCAGAGGATACACCAGGTCTGGACCTCTCTCATATGATTGATCAGTCACATAACGTGACCGATCCAATCGAAAGCCTGATGATTTCCTGCATTGAAATTCAACGCGCCTACATTCAGGCCGCTTTGGTGGATCGCGAAGCCTTGGCAGCATATCAGGCTGACAACGACGCATTGATGGCCTCCGCGACTTTGCGCAGCGCTTTCCGCACCGATGTGGATGCGATCCTTGCAAGAGCGCGGAGCCTTTCTGGCGGCGCAATTGATCCAATCGGAACCTATCGGGCTTCTGGCTACAGAGCAAAAGTTTCCGGCGCACGGCCAGATTCTAGCGGCGTTGGTGGCGGCATCGTCTGATTTACCTCGCAACCTAATCATCCAATGTAAAAAAAACAAAGGGGCGCTAAGCGCCCCTTCTTCGGTTTGATCCAGAAGCCTTCCTTAAAAGGACTTCAACGGAAAACGGGCCGGCTCATTGTTTTCATAAGAGGTTGTTGCAATTCGTTTCAACGGCAGCTTTTCGAGAGACACCCAAGTTGTCCTTTTTAGGCAATTAGTTTTCGCCCTTCGCCAAAGCGCCAAGTGAGATTGTCGGTTGAAGGACAACGGTTTTCTGTTTCTCTTCTTCTGAATTTTCGAGCGACTCTAAGATAATTCTGGCTGATGTCTCTCCAATCTCGCGGCGCAAAGTAATTGAAGTGGCAATTTTCCCAGGGAACCCCTCGATGATGCCAAGGCCGTTGAAACCCGCCAAAACCACCTTCGTCGGGATCGAGATTCCTGCGTCGATACAATAACACAACCCTCCGACCGCGAGGTCATCATTTGAGAAATAGATGCAATCGAGTTCCGGATGGCCCGCGAGGAGTTCGGCGGTCAGTCGGCGGCCAGCTTCGACAGAGGACAAGCCCTGCTCATCCACCGACGCAATCAGATCGAATTGCCGTTTCCGTAGCGCTTGAAGAAAGCCTTCTTTGCGCTTTGCGGCCCTATGATCCTTGTCGAGGTTGCACCCAACGTAACCAAATCGTGTCCTGCTTTCTGCAAGCAAAGCTTCGGCCATTTCTAAACCTGCTTGAGTATGGGAAAACCCGACGCAGGCATCAATCGGGTCACCATCGCAGTCCATGATCTGCACAACCGGAATGTCCGCATCGGCAAGTAGCTTTCTGGTTTCTAGCGGTTGGTCCAATCCGGTCACTATTAAGCCAGCAGGGCGCCAAGATAACATGCTTCGAAGGATTTCATATTCCTTGTCCGGATCATAGTCAGTCACACCGAAAACCGGTTGGAAGCCTGTTCCCATGAGGGCGTCAGTTACCCCCGACATCACTTGCGGGTAAACGATATTCGATAGGCCTGGAACAACAACGCCAATCAAATCTGAACGTTTGCTGGAAAGCGACGCCGCGAGGTGATTCCCATAATAACCAATGTCGCGCGCCGCTTGACGTACCTTTTCGATATTCGTCTGAGACACATCTTTATCGCCGCGAAGTGCCCGTGAAGCGGTCATTTTACTGACACCTGCGGCAGCGGCTACATCGATCAAAGTTTTTCTTTTTTTCATGCGCTTGGTGCCATTTCGCCTGACCCGTTTCTAGGTGATTACCTGCGTCGTCTCAGCGCAATCTATGACGTTTCTCTTTGAAAGGCAAAACCAACTGGGTGTTGACAGACTGATCTTGCTTGCAGTACTGCTACCGATACCGGTATCGATACCAGTTTTGCGATACAGGTCTAGTCGTGAGCTGAGAGGGGCTCGCATCAGCCAAAGTCCTGCACCCAGGTCGGGTGCCAAAGGGAGGAAATATGAAAACTCTAATCCTAAAATCCACCGTGGTAAGCGCGGTGTTTGCATCCACCGCGCTGTTGGCCACAACTGCCATCGCGCAAGAACATCAATGGACCTTCCAGACCTCGGCGCAGGCTGGTGACAACTTCTTTCCAATTGAGGAAGCATGGGCCGATCGCGTCAATGAACTGTCTGGCGGCCGCATAGAAATCACCGTTGTGCCAGTCGGAACTGTAGTAGCTCACAACGAGACGCTGGACGCTGTCGGCGCTGGTATTTTGCAAGGCCACATCACCGACCCGTCTTATTTCTCGGGCAAGGATCCGGCGTTTGCGATGCTGGGCAATCTGGTCGGTGCCTGGTCGGCGCCTGAGCAAATGTTCGACTACATGGAGAACGGCGGCGGCAAAGCTCTGTTCAACGAGTTGGTGAACCCATACGGGCTCCAGTTTCTCGGAGCGTCGGCCACCGGAGTCGAAGCCTTCTTGTCTACCAAACCGCTGCACGGCGTTGCGGATCTGGACGGGCTGAAACTGCGTGCACCCGAAGGCATGGTGCAGGAAGTCTTTGCAGCTGCAGGCGCCGCTCCGGTGAACCTCCCTGGTTCGGAGGTCTACACCGCGCTTGAAAAAGGCGTGATCGATGCTGCTGACTACACGGTCTTCTCGACTAATCACGCACAGGGCATGCACGAATTTGCGAATTACCCTATCTACCCCGGCTTCCACTCGATGCCTGTGATTGAAGTCTCGCTGAACAAGGTAATTTATGACGGACTGTCCGAGGACCTCCAGGAGATCCTGAACGACTCGGTATCGGTCTTTGCCCGTGACATGGTCGGCCAGCTTGATGAACAGAACGAGATCGCGGTCTCTGAGGCCGAAGCTGATCCTAAAATCACCGTGATCAACTGGTCCAACGAAGAGCGCGCAGCATTCCGCGGCATCGCAAAAACCCAGTGGGCGAATTGGGCCGACCGCTCGGAAATGGCTGGCAAAGCCTATGAAAGCGTTACGACCTACCTTGTTTCTGCAGGGCTTTTGGCTGAATGAACTAAGCCATTTTTTCAAAGAAGGGGCCAAACTGGCCCCTTCACGCTCATTCAAACACCAGGCGCTCCAGGGAGGGGACCATGGCACAAGAAACTTTAGCAATGACCGAGGCTGAGATGGACGAACAGCTTGAGGCTCTTAAGCGCGTTCACGAAGAAGACGCTGGAGGCCCGCAAAACGCCTTGGATCGAGGAATCGTTTCCTTTGGCACTATTTTTAGTTTTCTATTCGCGATTGCGACCGCCGTTTCGATCTACGAAATTGTAGCGCGCTATTTCTTCAATGCTCCGACGATCTGGGCCCATGAAACCGTAATCGCCCTGATTGCCGCCTGTTATCTTTATGGCGGAATGCAGTGTTTGGCGGCGGACAAACATATTCGCATTGGCTTGATCTACTTTGGGACCAGCGGAGGAACGCGCCGTTTGCTGGACATTGTGAACGGATTGCTGGCCTTGTTTTTTGCGGTGGCGATTGCCTATGCCGCCTACACGATGGTCGATAAATCCTGGTTTACGCCACAGGGTGATTTCCGGTTGGAACGGTCTGGATCCGCTTGGAACCCGATCACGCCTGCCTTGATCAAAATGGCGTTGCTGATAACTGCGCTAGTGCTGGCGATCCAATCGGTTGGACATATCTGGACTGCCTGGAAAGGGACCGGATTTCGTCAAAGCTCCGGCGAGTCCCCTAGCAAATATGCAATTATCGGAATTGGCGTTGTTTTCGCCCTGCTTGCGATAGGTGGTTATGCACTGTTTAGCGAAGGCCGCAATCTAGGCATTCAAACCGGATCCCTTTTGTTGGTTGGGTCGATCATGATCCTGATCCTGACGGGCATCCCACTGGCTTTTGTGACGGGTTTGATCGCCATCCTGTTCACCATCGCCTGGTTTGGTCCAACGGGCGTACCATTGGTGTCCAGCCGCATCTATTCCTTTGTGAATGAATATGTTTTGGTTGCCATACCGATGTTTGTCCTGATGGCTTCATTGCTGGATCGCTCAGGCATGGCACGCGACCTCTATGACGCGATGCGCCTGATTGCGGGTCGTCTGCGCGGCGGTGTGGCGGTGCAAACATTGGTGGCAGCGGTATTCCTCGCCGCGATTTCTGGCATTATCGGCGGTGAAATCGTCTTGCTTGGTCTGATCGCCCTACCACAGATGTTGCGCCTGGGATATAATCGGGCTCTGGCGATTGGTACTGTCTGTGCTGGTGGGTCGTTGGGGACGATGATCCCACCCTCGATCGTGCTGATCGTCTATGGCTTGACGGCAAGCGTCTCGATTGGCGACCTGTTTTTGGCCACGGTTACGCCTGGGCTGATGCTGGCGTCGTTCTACATCATCTACATTCTGGTGCGCTGCTATATGGACCCTGAAATGGGCCCGCCAATTTCACAAGAAGAGCTGGACATCCCAATGTCCGAAAAGCTTGCCAAAATCCGTGGCGTTATCCTGCCGGTGGGCGTGGCGACGATGGTTCTGGGCTCTATCTATGGCGGCATCGCTTCGGTGACCGAAGCGGCAGCCATGGGTGTAGTCGGTGTTTTTCTGGCGGCGCTGATCCGTCGCGAAGTCACTTGGACATTGATCCGTGACAGCCTGAAGCAAACACTTGAAACTTGTGGCATGATCATCTGGATCGGCCTTGGTGCGGCGGCTTTGGTGGGTGTTTATAACCTGATGGGTGGGAACCGCTTTATCGAAAACACCATTTTGGACAGCGGCGCTTCCCCACTTGTCATTGTTCTGATGATGATGGGAATTCTGGTGGTGCTTGGCCTGTTCATGGATTGGATCGGGATCGCATTGCTGACCATGCCGATCTTTGTTCCGATCATCATTAAACTGGGTATGGACCCAGTTTGGTTTGGCATCTTGTTTGCAATGAACATGCAGGTCAGCTATCTGTCACCGCCCTTTGGACCTGCCGCGTTTTATCTGAAATCGGTTGCCCCAAAGGACATGAGCCTGTCGGAAATTTTCCGCGCGCTGATCCCATTCATCTGCATTCAGGTCGTGGCACTAGCTATTGTGCTGTTCTTCCCAGGCGTTGCCCTGTGGCTGCCCGAGTGGGTGAAAGGAAACTAAGATGAACGAAGTTAAGCAACTCCGCAGTAATGTCGCTGCCATTGGACTTGGCTCCATGGGCTACGGGATTGCCTCGTCAGTGCTTAGAGACAACCACCTGGTCTGGGGCGCTGATATCAACCCAGACCAGGTTGCCCGGTTTCGCGAGGAAGGTGGTCAACCAGAGGAGCTGTCCGACGTCGCGGGGGATTTGGATGTGGTCATTGTTGCGGTACTGAACGCCGCCCAAACCGAAACCGTGCTCTTTGGAACAGAGGGGATTGTCAAATCTCTGAAGCCCGGCGCGGTGGTTCTGGCATGTGCCACGGTGCCGCCTGTCTTCGCCAAGGATATGGCAGCGCGTTGTGCACTGACCGGGGTTCTTTACCTTGACGCACCGATATCAGGTGGGTCCATAAAAGCAGCCAACGGGCAGTTGTCGATCATGGCGTCAGGAACGCCTGAAGCATTTACCTCAGCAAGGACGGTTCTGGACAGCATCGCCGAAACCGTATTCGAGCTTGGCGACGAAGCCGGCGCGGGCAGCGCTATGAAGTCGGTGAACCAGCTTCTGGCCGGAGTTCATATCGCCGCCATGGCCGAGGCATTGACCTTTGGTATGACACAAGGTGTAGCGCCGGAGAAATTCGTCGAAGTGATCAGCAAATGTGCGGGTACCAGCTGGATGCTGGAGAATCGCGCGCCGCATATTGTGGCAGGTGACTATACACCTCGTAGCTCGGTCAATATTTGGCCCAAAGACTTGGGCATCGTGCTTGATGTCGCCAAATCTGCCCAGTTTAGCGCACCGATCACTGCGGCGGCTTTGCAGCAATTCGTTGCCGCCGCCGGAATGGGCCATGGCAGGGAAGACGACGCCGCTGTGGCCAAGGTCTATGCCCGCATTGCCGGGCTGACATTGCCGGGAGAAGCCATATGACTACTGTACTTGGCTGTATAGCTGACGATTTCACCGGTGCTACTGACCTGGCGGGCCTGCTGGCTCGAAGCGGGGTGCGCGTTTCGCTCAGAATCGGGGTGCCATCCGAGCCCCCAACTGACCCGGCCGCCTTCGAGGTGATCGCCCTGAAGTCGCGCACCGCACCGGTTGTGGAAGCCGTAGCAGAAAGCCGAGCGGCATTGAAGTGGTTGCAGGCCGCAGGGGCACAAAGGTTCTTTTGGAAATACTGTTCGACCTTTGACAGCACAGCAGAGGGCAATATCGGCCCCGTCGCCGAGGCGTTGATGCAGGATCTGGGCACCGATCAGACGATCTATTGCCCGGCCTTTCCGGAAAATGGGCGGTCAATTTTCATGGGCAACCTCTTTGTCGGGTGCCAACCGCTGGCGGAAAGCCCGATGAAGGATCACCCGTTGACCCCGATGGGCGATAGCGACCTGATGCGTCTGTTGAAGCCTCAGGTGACGAAACCGGTGGGTCTGGCGGACCGGCTGACTGTGGCGCGCGGCGCGCGGGCGCTTGCAGCCGAACTAGCGGCGTTGAAATCGCGTGGCGTGGCGCATGTCGTGGTAGATGCGGTGGCCAATTCCGATCTCGAGGTGATCGCCGAAGCCTGCCGTAACATGAAACTGATGACCGGCGGCAGCGCCGTGGCGATGCCTCTGCCCGCATGTTATCTGGCAGACGGAACCCTGTCGCCAGATGCGCCAAAAGTCCGGACACCAAAACTTGGGACCAAGACCATCGTGCTGTCTGGCAGCTGCTCGGCCATGACCAACAAGCAGGTTGCGGATTACACAAGTCGCGGTGTGCCTGCCTTCCAGCTGGACCCATTGGCTTTGGCCGAAAATGGACCGCAGAAGGCTCTCGACTGGCTGGCAAAACAAGATCTAGAGGTCGCGCCGCTGGTTTACGCCACCGCAAATCCTGCAAGCGTTCGTGCCGCGCAGGAAAAGCTGGGCGTCGCAGGCGCTGGCGAGATCGTTGAGGCAACGCTTTCAGCTTGTGCTGTTGCTGCGAGAGACAGGGGCGCGCGGCGCGTGATTGTCGCGGGAGGCGAAACCTCCGGTGCGGTCACCAAGGCGCTTGGCGTCACCCAGCTCGACATTGGGGCAGAGATCGCACCGGGAGTGCCCTGGACTTATTGCCATTCGGGTGGCCATGAAATCGCACTGACCCTGAAATCGGGAAATTTTGGCTCCGAGACATTCTTTTCAGAAGCTCAAACAAAACTGGAATTCTTATGAGCGAGGAATCCAAACTACGCGAGCAAATCTGCCTGCTTGCAAAGTCTATGTTCGACCGTGGACTGACCGGCGGCAGCACCGGCAATATCTCGTCGCGGACTTCTGATGGGGGCCTGCTTGTTAGCCCAACCGGCGCAAGCTTCGGTCGCTTGGATCCCGGACGGCTCAGCCGATTTGACGCGCAGGGCAATCATATCGAGGGCGATGATCCAACCAAGGAAATGCCCTTACACACAGCGTTTTACGACACCCGTTCAACTGCGAGCGCGGTGGTGCATCTGCATTCCTGCCATTCGGTGGCGCTGTCGATGATGCCTGACGCAAATGCCGACAATTTCCTGCCGCCGCTGACACCCTATGGGATCATGAAACTGGGTCGCGTTAAGCTGCTACCTTTCTTCTTGCCTGGTGATCCTGCCATGGGAGAAGCCGTGCGTGGTCTTGCGGGAAAGCGATCGGCGGTAATGCTGGCCAACCACGGTCCAGTTGTGGCGGGCAAGGATATCGAAGCCGCCTGCAACGCGATCGAAGAGCTTGAGGAGACTGCACGGCTGGCTATGCTGACACGCAGAATGAACCCGTGTGCCCTGACCGAAGACAATGTTCAGGCGCTGATCACGAAATTCGACGTGGAGTGGGCCAGATGAAGTTTTCCGCCAATTTGGGTTTTTTGTGGAATGATAAGCCGCTGCCCGACGCAATCCGCGCCGCAAAAGCGGCGGGTTTCGACGCTGTGGAATGCCACTGGCCTTACGACACGCCGACGAGTGCTGTGAATGCCGCGCTCGAGGAAACCGGCTTGACGATGTTGGGTCTTAATACTCGGCGTGGCAATGTTGACGCTGGGGACAACGGTCTTTCGGCAATTCCAGGAAGCGAGGCCGAAGCCCGTGCCGCAATCGACGAAGCCATCGCCTATGCCACCGCAATCGGCGCGCCGAACATTCATGTCATGGCAGGGTTCGCGCGCGGTAGTGCCGCGCACCAAACCTTTGTAGGCAATTTAAAGTATGCATGCGAAATCGCAGCCAGAAACGGCATCACAATCCTGATCGAACCGCTCAACAGCTACGATGCACCTGACTATTTTTTGACCACGACCGATCAAGCTCTGGCGATCATCGAAGCGGTCGGTGAAGCCAACTTGAAACTGATGTTCGACTGCTATCACGTTCAACTTATGGAAGGTGATCTGACCCACAAAATCGGGCGGCTCTTGCCGTCGATCGGGCATATCCAGTTTGCTTCCGTCCCGGATCGTGGTGCACCAGATCATGGAGAGATCAACTACGATCACGTGTTTCAGGCGATATCTGGACTTGGCTACACAGCCCCTTTGGGGGCCGAATACAAGCCCCGCGGCAACACTAATGATACGCTTGCGTGGATGAATGGTAACGTCAAGTTATTGACCACAATCCCAATAGTCCGTAGCGCTTGCTGATGATGCGCCAGATTTCCCTGCTTCGCCACAAGGAACCGCCGAACTAATCGGGCTCAAATACCCGCGCTGGAACTCATATTTTGCCTAATACCTCCCCATAGCTCTTCAAGTGGTGGCTTGCTGGAATCGCGCCGTCGGTAAACCCGTACTTCCAAACTGGTGGAATGACCTGAATTTCCGGCAAGCGCCAACTCGCCTGATGCCAATTCTGCGGCGCACATTTTCTTTGGCAACCACCCCAATCCAAAACCTTCTAAGATCAGCGCCTTAACCGAATTTGCCAGTGCATTCTGGCTAACTATCAGGGTTTTTGGGCCTGATATCTGAGCCCGCATCATATCATCGACAACCGGGCGAAACGCACTAGAGGCACTATAGGACAACAGCGGAACTCGGTTTTTTTCATTGCTGTCCAATCGAAATATCGCGCGCCCATCTGGACCAGTCTTTGCCACAAGCACAAAGTCGTCTGTATCCAGCGACAAATACTCAAACTGGTTCATCTCTAAAGGCGACAAATACGACATCGAAGGATGCCAGTAATTCAAGATCACGTCGCAATAACCCTGCTGCATGGCATTCACAAATTTGTCGGCGGGCCAGGAAGCAGAGTTTAAGTCGATCGACAGATTACCAGCAGGCACCAGCGGCGCAATCCGGGTGGTATAATAGGTCGTGTATAAGGATTGCGATGCAGCAAAGCGCACAACGTTTTCACCAGCAGCATCCACGGCCTGACAACGTTCGACGGTTTCATCCAACATTTGCAGCATCATCCGCGCTTGAGTCGCAAAAATATCCCCGGCTGGTGTTAGGGAAAGCGGCAATGTTTCACGATTGATCAGTTGCACCCCCACAGCATTTTCAAGCGCACGAATACGTCGCGAAAACGCCGGCTGACTGACATGTCGCTCTTCTGCCGCGCGCGAAAAGTTTCGACACGCCGCCAAAGTTTCAAAATCTTTAAGCCAATTGAATTCCAAAATTGCGTCCTACGACCTGGGCCTATGCCTGGGATGTCATGCGATCTTCTTCGACTGCGTGGCAGGCGACAAGGCTTCCGTCGGGTTGTTGCAGCGCCTTTGGCTTCTCTTCACCACATCGAGTGTTGGCAAAAGCACATCGGCTTTGAAACGGGCACCCTTGTGGCAGATTGATCGGCGTCGGAATCTCCCCTTTCAGCCGAATGTGGTTTGGACGGTCGTCTTTAAGCTGCGGAACAGCCGACAATAAAGCGCGCGTATAAGGGTGCTTTGGATTGGCAAACAAAGTCTTGGTATCAGAGACTTCGCAAATCGACCCAAGATACAGCACCACGACCCGCGTGCCAAAATGTTCGACAACACTAAGATCGTGCGTAATGAACAAATATGTCAAGCCACGGCTTTCTTTGGCCTCTAGCATCAAGTTCAATACTTGGGCTTGAATTGACACATCCAAAGCGCTGATTGGCTCGTCGGCCACCACAAACTCCGGGTCAACAGTCAGGGCGCGCGCAATGGCAATCCGCTGACGTTGCCCACCTGAAAATTCATGTGGATAGCGTTGCGCCCATGCTGGATCCACCCCAACAGATCGCATAACTTCGGCCACCCGATCACGTACTTCCTGCGCGGAAAACCCCGGGTTATGCTGGCGCACAGGTTCTTCTAACGCTTGAAGAATGGTCATACGTGGATTCAAAGACGCATAGGGATTCTGAAAGATCATCTGGATCTTTTTGCGCAGTGGTCGCATGCTTTGACGCGAAAGATTATCGATCCGGCGTCCCTCATAGTGAATTTCACCATGGGTCGGCGTCAAAAGCCCTGCGACCAGCCGTGCAACTGTCGACTTGCCGCAACCGCTCTCACCAACAACGCAAAGGGCCTCACCTCGATGCACATTTAGCGTCACCCCATTAACCGCATGAACCGCGCGCGTTTCGCGGACAATTTTACCGCCGCGCAATTTCAAAGTTTCCAAAAAGCCACGATCCAGATCGAACTTTTTTTCCAGCCCTTTGATTTCAAGTAAGGGTTCAGATTGTATTAGATCCTTCATGCTTTTTCTTCCTTAAGCACAGGGTCAACGTGCAAGCGCCGCACTTCGTGACACGCCACTTCGACCTCGCCAAATTGGCTAATTTCCGGCAATTGGCTGCGACAGGTGTCTGTGGCGAACTCACATCGTGGATGAAAGGCACAGCCATTTGGTACCTGTGACAGCGTTGGCATATTGCCTGGAATCTGCCGCAGTTGCTCGCCTGGCATGGTTTGTTGCGGCAATGCATTGATAAGCCCCTGAGTATAGGGATGCTGCGGGTCGTTAATAATTGATCTGGTGCGGCCGCTTTCGATGATCCGCCCTGCGTACATCACCAACGTGCGTTCAGTCATTTGGCTGACCACGCCTAGGTCATGGGTGATCAAGATTAAGCCCACTTGATTGGATTGGCACAGCTCTAGCAACAGTTCCATAATGTCAGCCTGAATTGTCACATCCAGCGCTGTTGTTGGCTCGTCAGCGATGATCAATTGCGGATCAAGCAGCAAAGCAATGGCGATGATGATGCGCTGTCGCATCCCACCTGACAACTCGTGTGGGTATTGATCCAGTCGTTCTTCGGGCGAAGGAATATACACCTCGCGAAGCTTGACGATCGAAATTTGGCGCGCTTCTTCCACACTAAGTTTGCGATGCGCGCGCAGGGTTTCCACCATTTGCTGGCCAATTGTCAGCACTGGATTAAGCGTCACCATAGGATCCTGAAAGATCATCGCCATACGATTGCCGCGCACCTTGCGCAGGGCCTTGTCGTCCATTTGAACAACGTCTTCGCCATCAAACATAATCTGGCCATTGTCGATATAGCCTGGGCGACTTAGCAAGTTCAGCAGCGCAAATCCTGTGATTGATTTCCCCGCACCAGACTCTCCTACGATGCCAAGACGCTCGCCCTTGGCCAGATCAAATGAAATCCCATTCAGTGCCGACACGGTTTGATCCCGCATCGCAAATTTGACGGTCAGGTCACGAACAGACAGTAATGACATGGCCTTACCCTTTGTAAAGTTTTGGGTTGAGAACATCGCGCACCCAGTCACCCAACAGGTTGATGACCAAAACAAGCACAACAAGAACGATGCCAGGGATGACGGTGATCCACCAACTTCCCGAATAGATATAGTCAAACCCTGCCGAAATCAGCGAGCCAAGCGAGGGCTGACTTGGCGGCATGCCCAGGCCTAGGAATGAAAGCGAGGCTTCAGAAATAATGGCATTGGCAACTTGCACTGTCGAAATGACAAAGATCGGCGACAGTGAATTTGGCAGGATATGCCGCAGCATAATCCGCATAGGCCCAAACCCCAGAACCCGCGCACTGTCGATATATTCTTTCTTTTTCTCTGCCAGCACTGTGGCACGCACAGTACGGGCATATTGCGGCCATTCAGCCACCCCAATCACCGCAATCAGGAAAAACACCGCATACCGGTTAAAAGTCTCTGATCCAAACAAGGCCTGTGTGACAGCCAAAAAGATAATCGCCACCATCAACGTGGAAAACGACAGTTGAATATCGGCCATTCGCATCAACAAATTGTCTGTGCGCCCGCCAACATAGCCTGCGATCAAGCCAATGGAGATGCCCAGAAACGCCTGCAAGGCCACGGCACAGACCCCAATCAGAATGGACAAGCGCGTGCCATATAGGATGGTTGACCAAAGATCGCGCCCTTGATCATCGGTGCCCAGAACAAATTCCGGCAAGGCACCATCCACCCAGGCGGGTGGGTATTCAGAATTCATCAGGTCAATTTGGGACGGATCATAAGGATTATATGGTGCGATTATTGGCGCTAAAAACGCCATCAGAGCGATCAGGAAAAACACTGCAAAGCTGCCAACCGCCACCGGATTGCGGCGAAAGCTGTACATCATCCCAGAATCCATGATCTTGGCGAGCCGTGATTGCTGGTTCGGATTTGTGAAATCGCTCATGATCAGGCTCCCATCCGCGCTAGATTGACGGTTGGATTCACCAACCCATAGATCAAATCAACGATGGTATTGGTGACAACAAAAATGAAACCCACGACAATCAGATAGGCCACGATCAGCGGTGTATCGACCCGGTTCACAGCCTCTAGGAACATAAAGCCCATGCCCGGCCACTGAAACACGGTTTCGGTCAAGATCGTATAGGCCACCATGGTACCAATCTGAACGCCGCCAACCGTGATCACTGGCAGCAATGTGTTCTTTAACGCATGAACAAAATAAATCCGCCAGGGGTGAATGCCTTTGGCTCTGGCGTAACGCACATATTCGCTTTGCAACACTTCCATCATTTCTGCGCGGATCAATCGCACAAACAAGGGCAACATGATCGAGGCCAAAGCAATCGAAGGCAAAACAATATGCTGCCAGCCATCAATGGTGGCAAAGTTGGTTTCCCAGTAGCCCCAGACCTGCACGACGTCTCCGCGGCCAAAACTGGGCAACCAACCCAACTCGACCGAAAATACAAAAATCATCAAGATTGCTGTCAAGAATACAGGAATCGAAATCCCAACAATCGACAGACCCATAATCAAACGGGACAATACCGCGTTGGGTTTGATTGCGGTATAAACACCCAGCGGCACTGAAAGCCCCACGATGATGAGCGTTGCACCAAGCACCAATTCCAATGTTGCGGGAAGTTTCTTTAGGATCACGTCCAAGGCGGGTTCTTTAAAGAAATAGGATGTGCCCAGATCACCTTGCAACGCATTGCCTGCAAACCGCAGATATTGCTGCAGAAAACTGTCGTTCAACCCCAACTCTTCACGCAGTTTCTGGCGCACTTCTTCGGACACAGATTGTCCAACAAGTTCCCGCAAGGGGTCGCCAAGATTGCCTTGAATGGCAAATGCAATCAGCGAGATGACAAACATCACCGCAATCGCCTGAAATACTCGTTTGACGAGATAGGCAAACATAGTTCTCACCCAAATTCGATATTACCAACCCGCAGCTTGTGCCGGGGTCCTTAAGGTCGTGGTCGCTTATACCTTAGGAAAATTCGCCCGGGCCAGCACAGATTGCCAGCCCGGGCGCACAGGGATTACTCTGAAACCACAAGGTCACCGAAATACGGGAAGTTCAGCGCATTTACGATGTCGCCTGCATTCATATTGTCCTTTGCTCCCCAAGCCAGGTTTTGCCAATGCAATGGAATAAACGCAGATTCCGCATACAGGATGCCTTCCAACTTTCGCAGCGCTTCACCGCGCATCGCGGGATCTGTTTCGGTGTTGGAAGCATTCATCAGATCATCGGTCATGGCGTTGCAGTATGCGCCAGAGTTATATTGACCATTGCCGGAATCTGCATCCGGGCACGCTGACAGGAACTGGTGGAAATTCGCAGAATCCTCGGTGTCAGAATGCCAACCAATCATCATCATGTCAGCCGCGCGCTCGTCAAACTTTGGCCAATACTGGGCTTTTGGCATGGTTTGCAAATCAACGGTGATCCCGATTTGTGACAGCATAGAGGCCACAGCCTGAGCAATGCGATCATCGTTCACATAGCGGTTGTTGGGCGCCATCATGGTGATGGACAGACCGTCGCCGTACCCTGCTTCCGCCATCAGCGCCTTGGCTTTTTCTACATCATAGCGGGGTGTCAGTGCTGGGTCATGACCCAGATAGCCCGCTGGAGATGCCTGCCCAGCCACGGTGCCAAAACCACGCATGATACGATCAACAATGCCCGCGTTGTTCACCGCATAGTCAATGGCCTGACGCACGCGCGCATCTTTAAACGCCTCGACACGATTCTGGTTCATTTGAAACGTAATAATTCGTGTACCCGGCATAGTGATCAGGTTCACACCATCCGCACCTTCAACCCGCTGCAAATCCGTAGGTGGCACAGGTGCAATGAAATCGACATCACCAGACAACAAAGCCGCGACGCGTGTTGGGTCTTCTTTGATCGGGGTCAGAACAATTTCATCCACGTTGCCCGCAGAAGCTGTGTCCCAATATCCATCATGACGATCAAACACGACCTTAACGCCTTGTTCGCGTTCGGTCACAACAAATGGACCAGTGCCTGACATATTGCGCGACGCGAAACTGTCGCCGTGCTTGACGATCTCGGATTTGTCTTTGCCGTCAGATGTGGTGCCCGAATAAAACGCACTGTCCATCGCAAACAGGTAAGTTGCAGTGTGCAAAACAAGTGGGAAGGGTTCAGCTGTTTTCAAATCAATGGTGAAATCGTCTACAACTTCGACGTCAACAAAAGGCGCAAACACCCCTTTGAAGTCGTCACTTTGCTTGATGCGATCAAAAGTCCAGTCGATGTCTTTAGCCGTGAAATCGTTGCCGCTGTGGAATTTCACACCTTTGCGCAGGTTGAAGCGCATCGTTGTGGCATCGATCTGTTCCCAGCTTTCTGCCAGACGTGCTTCAAATTGCAAGTCTTGGGTCCAGCGCACCAGTGGATCAAATACCATGTGGTTCAGTTGCAGCGTCCCACCTGACAATTGTTCATAAGGATCCATAGAAACTGGATCTGCATCATAAGCAACACGCACTGTAGTATCAGCGTAAGCAGCGCTTGATAACGAGGCGATCAGCGCGGCCGTGGCCACACTGGAAGCAAATTTAAACATGTTAATACCCTCTCTGTTTTTATTACCCGCAGTATTCGAGCCGATCCGAAATTGTTCAAATGCTGGTTTTGCATGACCCCATGCGCGGTTTGAATAGTCCTTTTTTTTCATGAGCTTAATCAGAACTTCACGCCTAAACTTTGCGCCAAATCAATCAATTATCTAGGCTAATGCATCGAATCTTTGCATTGCAATATGCCTCCCTAACGCACGCGCTTTCTGCAAACGTCCAGCCAATTTCACAGTAAGAACAGTTGTACAAACCCTGTCATGTAGCAGGCTGGACACGCCAGAAAACGCCCGAATATTGGTTGCTTTCGCCCCTAGGTTAAGGGCAAAAAGCCAATACTTCAGTTGCAGGCCCCTAGGCCAGCGTTTAGGATCTTGTGATGACCAATACAGCGAAATTTGATCTCTTAGATTTTCTGCCTTACTTGATGACTCAATCTGCAGACGCGCTGAGTTTAGAGTTTCAGCCGGCCTATAAAGATCGCTACGGCATGTTGCGCACAGAGTGGCGCGTTTTGTTTCATGTTGGACGCTACAAAGACATCACCGCCAAGGAAATTTGCGACCGGGCAAGATTGCACAAAACCAAAGTATCCCGTGCCGTCACAGCGCTTGAACAAAAAAACCTTTTGGCCCGCGCTGAACGCCAAGAAGACAGACGGCATGCCAGCCTGACGTTGACAGCAGAGGGACAAGCCGTTTTTCGGGACCTGACGCAAGAAGCCCGCGCGTTTAATGAAAAAATCAAAACGCAGCTTGGTAGCGAAGATGCCGCCACTCTGCAGCGGATTCTTACGCAGATTGCCGACCTTTGACTTTTGGTGCCAAAACCCGATTTTCATTCTGCGCACAAAGCGTATATTCAGCGCATGCGCGACTTCTCTTTAGGACAAGGTTTTGACCCTTCAAAAACCAAGCTGCTGCGCAGCACGCAAAGCACAAACCCCGACTGATCCAGTTCTGGATCCGGCACCTGCGCTCGCCAAGATCACCGCTGGCATGGATCCAGCCTTGCGCGATTGCGTCAAAGTCCCTGGCGGCAACGCCTATATTGGCACCTCTGATCCTCAGATCCCGGTAGATGGCGAAGGGCCGCTAAAACGTAAAAAAGTCAAGGCCCTGCTTTGGGAACGCGGGACGGTGACCATCGCGGCGTTCCGACGGTTTGTGCAAGCAACAAACTATCAAACTGAGGCTGATCAATTTGGCTGGTCCTTTGTGTTTCACAGCCATGTCCCAAAAGACCAACCCGACACCCTGGGCGTCGATGGATTGGAATGGTGGCGGCGCATCGACGGGGCAAATTGGGAGTTCCCACAAGGCCCCTATGGCCCCATTGGCGCTCCTGATATGCCAGCCACACATGTTTCATGGAACGACGCAACGGCCTATGCCAAATGGGCCGGCGGACGGTTGCCGCGCGAAGCAGAATGGGAGCATGCTGCTCGCGGGGGCCTCGGAGATGTGCGCTTTCCTTGGGGTGACACCGAACCAAATGACATCGACCATTTCCCCTGCAATATTTGGCAAGGCAACTTTCCACATAACAACTTGTGTCTTGATGGCCATTCAGGCGCAGCTCCCGCCCTGAGTTTCAAACCCAATGGTTATGGGCTGCACCATATGGTGGGCAATGTCTGGCAATGGACATCCGAACCGTTCAAAGTGAAATCGCTCAAAAAAACCGCGCGCAGCCATGCGCAAGCTACACAGGGCAACAAGCTTATCAAAGGTGGATCATTTCTGTGCCACATCAGCTATTGCTACCGCTATCGCATCGCGGCCCGCACCGGTAATACGCCTGAAAGTTCGTCAGCGCATACCGGGTTTCGCGTGGTCTATGACCGTTAGTTTTTTGTACTGTATTTTTCTTCCAGCGCATCATAATGCGCCTTGTTGACGCTTGCTTGACGCAAGGCAAATCCTGCAACTGGTCCGTCCTCGTCCATGCGGCCCTGTTCTTTCAACTGGCCCAAAGCAGTCTGCATGCCCATTAGCGCACCTTGCAAGGCAACATTGGCATAAAGCACCAGTGAAAACCCAGCTGTATCCAGCTCCGCCAGATCTAGAATTGGTGTTTTCCCACCAACAACCAAATTCAACAGTTGCGGCGCTTGAGGCAAGCGCGCTGGGATGTCTTTCATTTCGGCAACGCTTTGTGGTGCTTCGACAAAAGTAATGTCGGCTCCATCCTCGATAAAGGCGGCAGCGCGATCGATCGCTTCGTTAAACCCGCGTGTGGCCCGCGCATCTGTCCGTGCAACAATCAGAAAGTTTTCGTCCTGACGGGCATCTGCCGCTGCTTTGATCCGGCTGCGCGCTTCATCTAGGTCGACCACCTCCTTACCCGTAAAATGCCCGCATTTCTTTGGATTCACTTGATCTTCCAACTGGATCGCGCTGGCCCCCGCCGCTTCTAGCATACGGACGGTGTGGTGAACGTTGACCGCATTGCCAAATCCGGTGTCTGCATCAACCAAAATCGGCAGATCGGTCGTGTTGCGAATGGCCATCGTGTGATCCACCAATTGCGGCAAGGAAATAAATCCATGGTCTGGCATGCCCAGATAGG
This sequence comes from Cognatishimia sp. WU-CL00825, assembly GCF_040364665.1. Classification (NCBI taxonomy): domain Bacteria; kingdom Pseudomonadati; phylum Pseudomonadota; class Alphaproteobacteria; order Rhodobacterales; family Paracoccaceae; genus Cognatishimia; species Cognatishimia sp. WU-CL00825. Next base: position 543 of record NZ_BAABWX010000009.1, on the reverse strand, counting down.
TGTTGGTAACGCCCGCGCCCGAAATATAAAGCGCTTCAAACCCCAAATCTGCGATCACGCGAGCCGCCAACGCATTGGCCGCCCCTGGCATCAATATGGCACCGCCTTGGTTCAAACGATTGCGAAACGCTTTGTTGATGTCTTGGCTCAGCATGGCAAATCCTCGATTTCATAAGTTGGCGCTTGTTTGACCGAGCCTAGGGAACGAAACAAGCCAACACGAAGCAAATTTCACCCAAGAGAACGCTCGCCCAATTCGCGCGCCAGCTTTTCCAACAGCGGAGTCACCTTTTTTCTGGCTGCTTCGTCAAATCGGCTAACCAATCCGGACACCGCTAAGGCACCCAGTAACTCTCCGTTCTTTGAGAAAACGGGCGTGGCGACCGAGGAAATATTTGGGTTGGTAGAACCGACAGCACTGGCGGTGCCATTTTGATTAAAGGCACTCAAATCGCCAACATCATCGCCCGTAAAATGTCGCAGCACCATGCCCGAGGCCCCGCTTTGCAAACTTAACCGCATACCTTCTTCAACATGAAACCG
>NZ_BAABWX010000008.1 GCF_040364665.1 Cognatishimia sp. WU-CL00825 | reverse complement strand
ATGGTTTTCACAAAATTCGCCCCATGGGCGGAAAACACCCATGACGTGCGCAGGATGGCCCATTGCCCACCGGCGGCCCGTATGACGGCCTCTCCGGCGGCCTTGCTGCGGCCATAGGCGTTGAGGGGGGCGATGGCATCCGTGGGGGTCCAAGGCGTTGTGCCCTGCCCGTCAAAGACGTAATCGGTAGAGACATGCAGAAAGGGAATGTGGCGTTCTGCACAGGCCATCGCCATTGCACCGGGGCTGTCGCCATTGATGACCGTGGCCCGCGCCTCTTCGTCTTCGGCGCGATCCACCGCCGTATAGGCGGCAGCATTGATCACGGCACTGGGGGCATGGTGGTGAATGGCTGCAGCGCAGGCCACTGGGTCGCTTAAGTCTGCCGCTGCGCGATCCAAACACAAGACGTCTGGATAGGTGGCCAACTCTTGGGCCACCTGCCCGGTTTTTCCAAACACCAAAATCATGTTTTGACGCCCAAACGTTGGCCAACGCCCTGACGATTTTGCAAGGCCTGCCACCAGTCCTGATTGTCCAGGTACCAACGCACGGTTTTTTCCAGACCTTCTTCGACCGTCACCGAAGGCCGCCAGCCCAATTCGTCACGCATACGGCTGGGGTCAATCGCATAGCGCGCATCGTGGCCCGGGCGATCAGCCACAAAACTGATCTGATCACCATAGGCTTTGCCATCGGGACGCGGTTGCAACCGGTCTAAAATATCGCAAAGTGTTTGCACCAGTTCCAAATTGCTACGTTCGTTTTCGCCGCCGATATTATAGCTGCGGCCCAGCTGTCCCTGTTGCAGCACCAGCAAAAGCGCGTCGGCGTGGTCTTCGACATACAGCCAATCACGGATATTGCTGCCATCGCCATAGATTGGCAGGGGCTTGCCTGCGAGGGCGTTGATGATGATCACCGGGATCAGCTTTTCGGGGAAATGATAGGGGCCGTAGTTGTTGGAACAATTGGTCAGCACCACCGGCAGCCCATAGGTTTCTGCCCAGGCGCGCACCAGATGGTCAGAGGCGGCTTTGGAGGCAGAATAGGGACTGCGCGGATCATAGGCGGTGTCCTCGGTAAACTGCCCGGTGGCTCCAAGCGACCCATAGACCTCGTCGGTGGAAATATGGTGAAACCGAAAGCCCTCGGGCCTGTCCTGAGCCAGCCAATATTTGCGCGCGGCCTCAAGCATATTAAAGGTGCCGGTGATGTTGGTTTCGATAAAATCACCCGGCCCATCAATCGACCGATCCACATGGCTTTCGGCGGCCAGATGCATGACAGCATCCGGGTTATATGTGTCAAAAACAGTATCTAATGCAGCGCGATCTCGAATATCAGCCTGCACAAAGTGATAACCCGGCGCATTGGCAACCCCTGCGACGTTTTCCAGACAAGCCGCATAGGTCAGCGCATCGAGATTCACCACCTCATGGCCGTCGCAAATGGCGTGGCGCACCACCGCAGAGCCGATGAATCCCGCGCCGCCTGTGACAAGAATTTTCATGATGAACCCTCCCAGACAAAGGGGCTGTCAAAATCAACCAAGGCGGGGGCAACTGCGTCTTTTTCAGACAAAACAGGCGTGCCGGCAAAATTCCAGTTAATCCCACAACTGTCCCACCGCACGGCCCCATCACAATCAGGGGCATAATAGTCAGAACATTTATAGATGATTTCGGTGTCAGGCTTAAGCGTGATAAACCCATGTAAAAACCCTTTGGGCACCAAAAGCTGCTTGCCGTTTTCTGCGCTCAGCTCGACGGCCACGCTTTGCCCATAGGTGGGCGCACCTTTGCGAATATCCACCGCGACATCCAACAAAGCGCCTTGCCCACAGCGCACCAATTTATCTTGGGCATGGGGCGGGGCCTGAAAATGCAGCCCACGTATGGTGCCAACCTCGGCTGACATCGAATGATTGTCCTGCACAAAGTCAAAATCCAGCCCGGCATCCATCATGCGCTGTTGATTCCAACTTTCGCTAAAAAAGCCACGCGCATCGCCAAAGCGTTGGGGGGTTAAAATAAGGACACCAGAGAGGGCGGTCTGTTCAACATGCATCATTTTATTGTCTCAAATAAATTGTTTAAGCCTGCATACAACGCCCTCCCCGACAGGAGAAGCCAGTAACACAAAACCAGGCCTATCCAGGCCTATACCGTGCCAACCCGCGTTTTGACCCAGCCCAGAAAGGCTTTGTCGGCATTCATCAAACGCGGTTTGCCGCTGTCCGCCCAGAAACTGTGCCAGTCCGCTTGGAGCGCATAGACGTCGACACCGGGGATCAGGGCGCGGGCGGCCGCATGGGCCTCGGGCGTCAGCATCGGAGCCTCGGTCGGCAGCACCACCTGACCGCGGCGGGTCACCACAATCAGATCTCCGGGCTCTTCGGTCAGGTCATAATCGGGCAGGTTGCCCTCGGTTATCATCTTGCGGAGCGCGGCGCGAAACACCCTTAGGGGCGCAGTAGAGCCTGATTTCTTATGCAGGGTGGTCACGCTGGCGCGCCATTCGGGCTGGCGGCCACAATGTTTGCGCGCCAATTCATAGAGGCGCCGTTCCAGTGGCTTGCGCAGGCCAAAGTAATCACGGCTGAGCGTCAGAACCGATTTGGATTGCACCGCCCGGAACAGCCATTCCGACAGGGTCACCATCACGCTGACCATGCGGCCCCTTTTGGCCTTGCGCACGATCTCCCAGCTTTCGATCAGACCAAAGCCGCTGGTGATCTCGGCGCCGCCGGTGGTCATATTGGTGGTAATCCGCGTGCCAGCCAAACGCTCAAACGCCTCGCGCAGGCGGGTATAGCCATCGCCGGATGTGTCGCGATTGGTGGCGATCAGCAGATCATGGGCTTTCAATTGCAACGTGCGCGAAATCTCGCGGCCCGCATTGGCCGCCGCCATCAACTGGCTGATGCAGTAAATCAGAATGTCTTTGTCATGGATGGTGGCGCGGCCCTTGACGCTGGGGGTGACCTCGATGGTGGTGCCATTATGGGCATAGCTGAGAATGCGCCGGTCTGGCCGAGTGGACAGCGAAAAAATCGGATGTTCCATCGTGCCCAGATCATCCTTGGGGCTTGCATCAAAAATATCGCAAACGAAAAAATCGCCCGCTTTGCCGCGGGTGGTCTGAAGGGCCATAGCCCCTGCCCCGCTGGAAACCAGTTGTGCCATCTGCCTGTCTCTCCTGCGCCCTGCTCGTGGTGCGCGAATCCTGCCCCCGATTTTTCGGGGTTTCAGTGACGCTCACCCTAAAGTTATCCACAGGCAGCGTCCAGCCTGCTTTCGGAGGATCAGAGTCACCGCCTCGTGGGATCAGAGTCGCAAGATCGGGGTTTCAGAGTCACGAAGCGTAAAAATACACCCCGCAAATGCCTTGAATCATTGGGCTTTGCGTCAAAGCAAAATTCCCGTAACGTTTTAATAACAGTAAATAACACTAAAAAAGATCTGATTGGCAAAACCCCAAGCCAAATTCCCAGTGTTTCCTGTTGATTTGCTTAGAAAAACCAGTGCTTGTTTGCACTTTTATTGCATGTTCGCATTTTTTTGCTATACTGATCAAAACCGCGCACATTGATGCGGATACAGGTACATTTGAGGGCAAGCAGATGAAAACCGAAGGCCGAGGCGATCTGCCTCCTTACTTCAATATTGATCCCGATCAGGCGCTAAAAACCCTGGGCGATCCCACCACCACAGCCGGCTTTGGAAGCATTGCCAAGGCCTGTGAGGCCGGGCGCAGCGATCTGGCAAGCCGGGGCCTAGAGGCCGACGGCAGCCGTCACCTGCGGCTGTTTTCCACCTGGGAGATCACCAAATATCTGATCCCTGTGGCCACCGGCCATTTCCGCCGCGTGCTCAAACAAAACCCAGATTTGCCCCAGGGCACCAGCGAGACCGCCGGGGGGGCCAAGTGGTTTACCCTGGATGAGGTGCTGCGGCTGCGGGCGCATTTTGGCCAAGAGGGATCAAAGGCCAAAGAATACCTGCCCTATCGCCCCAAGGGGCAGCCCGCCAAGATGGTCTCTGTGGCCAATTTCAAAGGTGGGGTGGGTAAGACCAGCACAGCCGCCCATCTGGCCATGAGCGCCGCGCTGGACGGCTATAAGGTGCTGGTGGTGGACCTGGACAGCCAGGGGTCTATGACCTCGGTCTTTGGCGGCAAGGTCGAGGATGAATGGCAGACGGTCTTTCCTTTGATGGCCCGCCACTATGCGCAACATTTACGGCTGGAAAATCAGCGCCGGCTGGATCGGGGTGACACACCGCATCCGCTGGATGACACTTTGACCGAGGCGCTGGACATCAAGGCGCAGGGGCTGGTGCAGAAAACCCATTGGCCCAACATTGATCTGATTGGCGCCCAGCTCAATCTCTATTGGGCGGAATTCCAGATCCCGGTCTGGCGCATGCAGGCGCGCGGCTGGAAGCTGTGGGATGCCTTGACCGAAAGCTTTGAGGCCGACGGTATTCTGGAGGACTACGATGTGATTTTCCTCGATACCCCCCCGGCGCTTGGCTATCTGACGATCAACGGATTGGCCGCCGCTGACATCCTGCTGGTGCCGATGGGGGCGTCGTTTCTGGAATTTGACAGCACGGGGCGGTTTTTTGACATGCTGCATTCGACCTTTGGCAGCATCGAGGACGCCGAGAATATGGCGGCCCGGGCCCTGGGGCGCGATGAGCTGGCCTTTCAATGGGACGCGGTGCGTACGGTGGTCACGCGCTATGATGGCACGCAACAGGCGGAACTTGCGGCTCTGATGCAGGCCTATTTGGGGCAAACCCTGTCGCCGCACCGGCAGGATTTCACCGCCTTGATCGGACAGGCGGGCGAGCAGGTTCAGGGAATTTACGAGGCGGATTACCGGGATTTCAACCGCGAGACCTATGTGCGGGGGCGCGAAACATTTGATGCGACCTATGCGGCCTTTAAACAATTGCTGATTGGCAGCTGGCGGCGGGACGAGCTGGATATGCAGCAGGCCGCCGAATGATCGGTATGCGCAGCGTACGCCGCGCTGACGGCATCTTTATCAAATTCCGCCTTGATAATGTGCATCTGGCGTTGGGGCTTAAATTGGCTCTGAATGTGGCTCTAATACAGGAGAAGACCCATGGCAAAACGTAAGCGCCTGAACCCGTCGATCGTGACCTTTGCCAACCCGGCGGTTGAGCCCTTGGCCGAAGCGGCCGCTGCCGAGGTTCTGGGCCGGCGGGCCCCAATTGCGGATGTGGCCTCGGATGCTGCTGCCATGGCGGCGATGGAAGAGATGAGCCAAGAGCTGGAGGATGCGCGCAAAAACGGCCGCATGATCCAGAACATCGCACTGAAAAACATCACATTGGATCATTTGGTGCGCGACCGGGTGGTGGTGGATGACGCAGAGATGCAGGCCTTGATGGATTCGATCCGGGATCGTGGTCAGCAAACCCCAATCGAAGTGGTGGCGACAGGTCTGGGGTTTTACGGGCTGATCTCGGGCTGGCGGCGCTGCGAGGCCATTCGCCAGCTGCAAGAGCTGGGCGAGGGACCGGAGACTGTACAGGCCTTGCTGCGCCGACCAGAGACCGCCTCTGATGCCTATCTGGCGATGGTGGAAGAAAACGAAATCCGCGTGGGTCTTAGCTATTTTGAGCGGGCGCGCATTGCCGCCAAATCCGTAGAGCAAGGGGTGTTTGAAACCTCTAAAAAGGCTCTACTCAGCCTGTTTAGATCCGCATCGCGTACAAAACGATCCAAAATCCGGTCGTTCTTGACCGTGGTCGAGGCGCTGGATGACGTGCTGACATTTCCGCAGGCGATTGGCGAACGCATGGGGCTGATGCTGGCCAAGCAATTGGACGAGGATGCTGATTTTGCCCCAGAGCTGCGCCGCCAGCTGACCGCCGCCAAAGCGCAAACCCCAGAGGCCGAACAAGAGGTTCTGATGGCGGCGTTGCAAAGGGCCACACCGGCGGCACCTGCCAAAAAATCAGAGTCTAAACAGGCGAAATTCACCGATGATGAACTGCGCCCCGGCCTGACATTACGGTCTTATGCGGCCGGTGATCGGTTGGAATTATCCGGCAAAGCTCTGACCCCCAAACTGCGCGCGGCGTTGCTGGAGTGGTTGAAAGACCAGTCTTAAAATCGGCCACCGGTTTCTTGACTTTCACAGGGCTTGCTTTGCCGCAATGTTTCGCGCGCGAAACATTGCGCATAACCATTGGTCTTTCTTTTGATGCGGGCTTTTGATGCGGGCCCTGACCGGTTCTTTTGTTTGGCTTTCCTGCAGTTGAAAGTTAAATGAACCTTAGGATTGTTTCGACTATGAATGTTTCAGTTGATGTAAATTTTATCCAGGTTGTCGTTTTTCAGGATGATCCGGTTTTAGGGAAGCCCGCGTGCTAAATCGTATTCGAAATTTGTATTTGCGCTATGAAGACAAACATCTGGAGCTGCGTGTTTCTGGGTTTCAACTTGTGGACGCTGATGGGACGCTGATCGGCAATGTGGATTCCGTTATACTAAAGGGGAGGGCTGTGGAATTTCACGGCTGGAGTCGGTCCGAGCGGATTTCCCTGATTTCGCGCGTTGGCCAAACCAGCACGGTACCCAGCCTGTTTCGCAAAGATGTGCGCGCGGCTTTTGGCGGCTCGCCGCATGTGGGGTTTTGCCTGACCGAAGCCTACGGCAATGGGAGCTTCACCCTAAGCCTGCGCCATTCAGAGGCTGATATTGCTTTGCATGTCAGACCGATTGCGCGCTGGCGGCGGCTTTGGTCTTTGACGGTGATGAAACTCCGGTTTGTGACAGCACTCTCTGCCGCTTTGCCGGCGATTGCCAAATGGGCGCTGTTCAAAGATTTTGCCGCGCGGCATCGGGTGAAGACCATTCTGGGGTTACAGCCGATCCACACTGCCAGCCCACTGGATCCACAACAGGTGCCCCATGGGGGGCAACCTGTGGCGACGGTGGCAGAGCCGATCACCATTATCCTGCCGGTCTATAATGCGTTTGATTTGCTGCCGGAAGTGCTGGAGCGGGTGGTGGCCCATACGGATGTGCCCTGGCGGCTGGTCGTGATCGAAGACTGTTCGACGGATCAAGCTGTGCGGCCCTGGTTGCGGCAATGGGCAGCGGATCACGCGGCGGTTCAAGGGGATGACAGTGCCGTGGTTGATGTGCTGGAAAATGCAGAAAACCTTGGGTTCATTAAATCGGTTAATCGGGGGTTGGATCACGCAAGGCCCAATGGGCAGCATGTGGTTTTGCTCAATTCAGATGCCTTGGTTCCTGCGGGTTGGGCTGGTCGGTTGATCGCGCCGATTGTGCAGGATGCGGGGGTGGCAACAACCACGCCCATGTCAAATGACGCCGAAATATTTTCAGTTCCAGTCATTTGTGAACGCCGGGACCTGCAGCCGGGCCAGGCGGATGCCATTGATAAGGTGGCGCGCAACCTGCCGCCTGCCAAAACCGCGATCCAAGTGCCAACTGGCGTAGGGTTTTGCATGGCCATCAACCGCAGGTTCCTGAAAAAGATCCCGCATTTGGATACCGCCTTTGGCCGGGGGTATGGGGAAGAAGTTGATTGGTGCCAAAAGGTGCGGGCGCTTGGCGGGCGGCACGTGGCGGTGCCCAACCTGTTTGTCGAGCACCGTGGCGGCGCAAGTTTTGGCAGCTTTGAAAAGCGCAAGCTTATTCAGAAGAACAATGAAATTGTCGCCAGTCGTTATCCGGATTACGACCTGGATGTGCAACGGTTCATCAAAGCGGATCCGCTTGGCACAGCGCGGATGGTCTTGGCCATTGCCTGGGTCCATGAACTGGCCGCAGGCCGCGCGGTGCCGATCTATCTGGCCCATAGCATGGGCGGTGGTGCGGATATCTATCTGGAACAGAAAATTCAGAACAGCTGGTCTGAGGACGGGCTTGCCTCGGTTATCTTGCGGGTCGGCGGCGATCGACGCTGGCAGATTGAAATCATATGCGGCGAAAGCAGATGCAGCGGCACGCTGGATTACATCGAGGATGTGCAGCGGGTTCTGGCCCCGATTGGGCGGCGCGCGATTGTCTATTCCTGCGGCGTTGGGGACCATAGCCCTCTGACGTTGCCGCAAGATCTATTGTCGCTCAGGGTGTCAGAGGCCTGTCGTTTTGAGATTCTGGTGCATGATTATTTTATGATTTCCCCCTCTTATACTCTGCTGGATGACAATGGGGTTTTTCATGGCCTCCGCGGAAAGCCCCAAGGCGGGGATGTGGCGGGCACGTCTTTGCAGACCTGGCAGGCGCAATGGGGGCAGCTGGTTGATCATGCTGATCAGGTGACGGTGTTCTCTCAGAGCAGTCAGGACCTGTTCTTGGCCACATATCCTGAGAGCGCCGCCAAAATGTTGCTCAAACCTCATCAGCTTATTGTGGATGTGCCGCACATCGGGCCCCCGGCGCAGGCTGATCTGGCTGATCTGGCTGATCAGGTGCGGGTGGTGGCGGTGCTGGGGAACATCGGGTTTCACAAAGGGGCAGCCGTGCTTTGTGAGTTGGCCGAGCTGCTGAAATCCGAAAAGAATATTTCCCTGATGGTGTTGGGCGATGTGGATCCCAGTTATGTTTTGCCCAAAAGCGTTTATGTGCATGGCGCATATGCGCTGGAGGATCTAGAAGCGCTTGTCGCACGGTTCCAGATTACGGACTGGCTGATCCCTTCGATTTGGCCTGAAACGTTCTCCTATACCACCCACGAAGCCTTGGCGACGGGCATGCCAACCTATGCGTTTGACATTGGCGGGCAGGGAGATGCGGTTGGGCAAGCAGACAATGGACATTTGATCCCCTATTTTGGGGATATGGGCCTGGCGCAAAGCATGCAGCAAGCCATTTTGGCACAGAGAGTAGCGAACGAAGAGGACCGATTGGGTCTGGAAATGAAAGTAAATGAGTAGACAACAGGTTTCTGAAAAGCGCTTGCGTGAAGCGGGTATTGAAACATTGCGCCGCGGCGGCTTGGGGCATTCCGTGGCCTTGCCCACGCACAGTGTGTTTGAAGCACCCTGCAGTTTGAAATGGACGGAATATGAGCATTCCATCGAGCTTGGGGCTTTTTCCTATCAGGTATCGGGGTATTGTTTTGCAGCGCGCATTGGGCGGTATTGTTCGTTTGGCGAAAATGTTCAAATTGGCCGCCAAAATCATCCCATGGATTGGGTGTCGACCTCGCCGGCCTTTTATCTGGGAGACAAGCTGTTCTCGCTGGGGGATGGCTTTGAGCAGGCTGCGGAGTATCACAGCTATAAATTTGATTACACCGGTCCGCCCACCCGTGTGAAAGTGACAAAGATCGGCAACGATGTTTGGATTGGGCACGGGGCCTATATTGCGGCAGGCGTTACCATTGGCACCGGCGCGGTTGTGGCGGCCCATGCGGTGGTGACCAAAGATGTGCCGGCCTATGCGGTGGTCGCGGGCAATCCGGCGGTGATCAAAAAAATGCGGGTGCCGTCGTTTTTGATGTCGTCGATGTTGAATTCGCGCTGGTGGCGCTTTGCCCCTTGGCAATTGCAGCATCTGGATCCGTCCAACCCGCATGACTTTGTGCGCGGGGTCTATGCGATGAAAAATGTGCCAGATTTTAAGCCTGATGTTTTAGACCTGCGAAAAGATTAAATGCGCAATCCCATGACCCGCCCCACGCGGCCTGTCGTTTTTTTGCACATCCCAAAAACCGCAGGTCAGACAATCCATAATGAATTGCAGCGCGTGATTGGCGCGCGGCATGTTTCCCCGGTGCGCGTGCATACCCAAGCCGCAGAGGGTGCGGCGCAAATGCCAGCCGGATATAGGCTCTATTCAGGCCATATTGACTGGGATGTGCTGGAAACTCTGCCGGACCCGTTTACCTTTTCGGTGCTGCGGGACCCGCGTGAGCGTATCGCGTCGTTTTACTTTTTCCTGTTAAAACAGGCCGGGCAATTGACCGAGGCGGAGCTGGCCGAGCCGCATAATATTGGCAAGCGAATGGTGTTGCAGAAATCCGCAAGCGCCTATTTCTTTGGCGGAGGCCCCTGGTGGCAACGCTTTATCCACGACCATTATGACAATTTCTATTGCAGCTATTTTGCGACGCGTAAAATGCGGGGCTGGGGAGAGTTGGCACAGCAAGATCAGGCCGAGCGGGTGCATTTGGCACATCAGAATATCAGGCAGCTAGATCGGGTCTATTCCACCTTGAATCTGGCTGCTCTGGAGGATGATCTGAGTGCGCTTCTTGGGCGCCAGTTGAATGTTGTGAATACTTTTGCAAATGTGGGCAGCCTGCCTCAGGGGGAAACCCGCTGGCCCCGGCTGTTGGCGCTGTTGGACGGTGACAAGGACCGGGCCCGGCTGGATGCATTTGCTGCTGCAGATGACGCTTTGATCGAAAAAATCGGCTTGCAGGTTTAGCCGCTAGATCCGTTTTATCAACGCGAGGATCGGCAACAACAGTTGTCCGGCGGTGTCACTGCGCCGGGCGCGGCTTTGGCGCAGCGCCTGATATCTGGGGTGACGGTGCAGCAGCGTTTCTGCGGCCTGGCGGTATTCCGGCAAAAGCGTGTGGGGGGGCAGGGCCATAAGGGCCATAAGGTTGCTGGAGACCCATCGGCCGTAGGTGCCGTTGAACAAGGTGCGCAGCCGTCGCAGCCGTCCGGTCTTGTTGTTGCCCAGGCTGTTGCCCCCGTGCTGACGGTACAAAAGGCTTGGATTAGGGTCACATATCAGATCAGCCCCCGCTGCAGTGAGGCGCAAATACAGCCACCAATCATGATAGGGCAAGGTGCTTGGTGGCGGCGGATCATTGCGGATAAGCTGCAGGGCTTGCGGGTTGAGCACAATGGTGTTCCCGGCCACGACATTCTGCACCATGGCATTGTGAAAGGACGTGGCGGGCAAGGGGGGGGGCACCGGGCGCAAGGGCTGGAGCTGGGCATCGGTCAAAACGGTGGTGGCGCAGTAGAACGCTTTGTTTTCAATGCCTTGCAACTGTTGTACTGCGTTCTCCAGATGATGGGGCAGCCAGACGTCATCTTGATCTGACAGGGCCACATAGCCGGCTGGCAACGCTGGGTGGCGCAGAAGATGCATGAAATTGGCAAACAGCCCCTGTTTGGGGCCAGGTATCACTTGGATGTTGCGGTCCGGGTGGGTCTGCTGAAACTGTTTTAGGATTTTGCGTGTTGCGTCATGTGAGCCGTCATCACTGACCCAAAGCGACCAGTCCTGATGGTTTTGTTGCAGGTAAGACTCCAGCTGGTCTTGCAGGTAGGCTGCCCCGTTGTAGGCGGCCAATAAGATATGAACATGGGTCACCTGTGCAAAATTTCCCGGTGATAGCGGTGTAGGAAAACCAGCCCCACTGTGAAGCTGACGCTGCTGATGATCATGACATAAAGCGGGCTGGCCCAGGGCGCATCATAACTTGTGTAAAAGGCAGAGCGCATGATGGCGATGATATGCACCAGCGGGTTGTACCATAGAAAGTCCCGAAAGGGCTGTGGCACGGTTTCCAGTAGAAAAATGATCCCGGAGATCAAGAACAAGGGGCGGGTGACAACGGACCAGATGCGTTGCCACACCGGATACATGGAGGCCAGAAAGCAATTGAGGGTGCCAATGCCCAAAGCCAGGCTGGCGGTGAGGGAAAAGGCCAGGAGGATTTTGAGTAATTCCAGCGTTGTTCGGGTCTCAAAAAACCACAAAATACCGGTGATCAGGATCAGCGACACCAGCATTTGGGTCATCATGTTCAGCAGGAACCGTCCGAAAATAGCATCGATATAGGTGACGCTGGGATAGGCGAGCAGCGATTTGGAATAATTGATGGCTGAGGCGACGGTGCCGCTGACGTTGTTATAGGCCATGAAAGGCAACATGCCGCTGGCGTAAAAGATCGCAAAGTTATTGCCAAGGGGCGGAGAGCGGAACCCCAGAGAGAAGATGATGGTCAGCAGGGTGATGGCGGCGGCGGGTTCCACGATAGACCACATATAGCCCCCGGGGGACCGCCCATAGGCGGTGGTCATTTCGCGCAGGATCAGCGCAAGAACCGCGCGCAGAGAGGCAAACTTCCTGCGCGGATGCTTGCTTGGCGGGGTCGAGGTGGCTGGAAAAACAATATCGCCCGGCATTGGAGGGCCCCATCTATTCTGGTAAATCACTGTCAGATTATATAGCTACAAAGTAGCCAAACACTTTATATGATGCGAGTCCATTTTGACCACGCCTTCAGCTTCAAAATCGCCACAGAGTCCCACAAAACCTGTGCCTGTTCCCAGCAAACCCGCGGCGGCAACGCCCAGCCAACGCCCGCCGGTCAACACCGCGCGACTCAAACGTCGCCATGGGATGGTGATTCTCAGCTTCTTGTGTTTTGTCCTGCTGCCTGCGGCCCTGACCGCCTGGTACCTTTGGACGCGCGCGGCGGATCAATATGCCAGCCGGGTGGGGTTTTCGGTGCGCACCGAAGAAGCCGGCTCTGCGATTGAATCAATTGTGGGGATTGCGCAGCTGTCGGGATCCAGTTCGTCAGACACAGATATCTTATATGAATATTTGCAAAGCCAAGAACTGGTTCAAGAGGTGGATGACGCGCTGGACCTACAGACGATCTGGGCCAAGGCAGACCCGGATATCGACCCGATCTTTGCCTATGATCCGACAGGCACCATCGAGGATCTGTTGCGCCACTGGCAGCGTAAGGTCAAAGTCTATTATGACAGTGGCACCGGTTTGATAGATATTCGGGTGCTGACTTTTGATCCCGAGGATTCACGGGTCATCAATGAATTGATCTATGAAAAAAGCAGCCTGATGATCAACAAGCTGTCCGCCATTGCCCGCGAAGATGCGGTGAGCTATGCGCGTGACGAGTTGGCGCAGGCCGAAGACCGGCTGAAAGCGGCGCGTTTGGCGCTGCTGAGCTTTCGCAACCGCACCCAGATTATCGACCCCACCATTCAGACGCAGACCCAATCTGGTTTGATCGGGGCGCTGGAAACCCAGCTTGCAGACGCGCAGATCAACCGCGCCCTGTTGCAGGAGACCACACAGGCCGGTGACCCGCGGGTTGTCGAGGTCGAACGGCGGATCAGGGTGATCCAAGATCAGATCGCCAAAGAGCGGGCCAAATTGGGCCTGTCCAATGCCCAGGCCGATACGTCGGTGGCCACAATGGTCGGGGAATTTGAGGCCCTGTCGGTGGAGTTGGAATTTGCGCAACAGGCCTATACGGCCACCCGGGTGGCCTTTGACACAGCGCGCAATGATGCGCGGCGCCAAAGCCGGTATCTGGCGGCGCATGTGGCCCCCACCAAGGCGGAAAAAGCGGAATATCCGGAACGGGAAATTCTGTTTGTGTTGATCACATTGTTCTTGTTTCTGGGCTGGGCGGTCAGCGTGCTGATGGCCTATGCATTGCGCGACCGGCGCTAAGGGCAGGGCGATGATTGAACTGCGCAATCTTTCCAAAGTCTTTCGCCTGCGCGGGCGGGAGAAAGTGGTGTGCAACAATCTGAATGTGGTGTTTCCGTCCAAGACCTCGGTGGCGTTGCTGGGGCGCAATGGCGCAGGCAAAAGCACATTGCTGAAAATTATTTCCGGCACGATGGATCCGACATCCGGGGAGGTGATCAGCGATGGGCGCATTTCCTGGCCTGTGGGGTTTGCAGGGTCGTTTCACGGTGAGTTAACCGGGGCGCAGAATACAAAATTCATCTCGCGCATCTATGGGATGGACACCGAAGAAATGGTGGATTTTGTGCAGGACTTTGCCGGTCTGGGCGCGCATTTTCATCTGCCATTTCGCACCTATTCTGCGGGCATGAAATCCCGATTGGCCTTTGGGGTCAGCATGGCGGTGCCCTTTGATACCTATCTGGTGGATGAGGTGACATCGGTGGGGGATGCGTCGTTTCGCGCCAAATCCAGCGCGCTGTTCAAAGCCCGCATGGAAAATGCCGGGGCTTTTGTGGTGAGCCATTCCCTGGGCATGATACGTGGGCTATGTGACACCGGGGTGGTCTTGGAAGATGGCCAGGCGACCTATTACGAAGATCTGGAAGAAGCGATAGCCCATCACCAGCGCAATATGGTGCCGGGCAAATAGGCCGCATCAAAGCCGGGCGGAGGTGTCAGGCCGGGTCAGCGCCGTTTTGCGCGTTGTGGCACATGCGGCAAAATTTGTCGCCCCTGCGGGGTGATCACCCAGATATGACGCAGCTTTCCATTTGGCACCAGGCCGGAAAATCCCGGAGTCGCCCCTCCGGGGTCTGTTGGCGGGCAGACATCTGAACGCGGATGGCGTTCTGACAGGATGGTGTAATGGCCGGTTTTTGTTTCTGCTATGATCACCAATGTCTGCTTCTTGGACAGTTGGGGATCATAGCACCAACCGGTGACAAAGGTGCCTTCCTGCAGAGGCTCCTGGGTTTCCACATAGCCGCGCAGGCTGGTTTTTTTGACCTTGGGGTAGCCGGAGATCAAGGCGCGCAGCGGGGCGCTGTCATCGGTGCGGCGTTGGCGGCGCAATCGCAGGATATCCTGGCCGGAAAGCGGAAAGGTCAGCCGTTGCCTGAGGCGGTTGATGCAGCGGTCGGCCAATGGTTTATGCGCGTTGTATTTGCCGACGTCCTCTTCAGAGACATTATAGGTCGCGACACAGATGTCGGTGGGCAGAAAATGCATGGGTGCCTTGCTGAGCAGCAGCAGCAAAAAGGCATAATCCTCATAGAGGCTCAGGTTGGGCACTTGGTCGATCACCGATTGGGCGAGTGTGCGATCCACCAGATATGAATTAAACGGAATGCAATTGTCATGCAGCACATCCGAGAGATTTGGTTCAAAGGACCGGTAGGGATGGTGCTCGGTGACAGAGCCGGTTTTGCGGACAAGCTCTACGTTGCCAATTTGCAGAACGTTGTTCCACAGCCGGGCCGAGCTGAGCAATGTGCTGAGCCCGGCGGGCAGCAGCGTGTCATCAAAATCTAAGAAATAGAGATATTTCGCCTGGGCGCGTCGAATGCCCCGGCGCAGCAGAAGCGTGCGGCTGTCAAAGTTGTAATCGATATTGTGGTGTTGCAGGCTGATATGTGCGGGCAGGGGACCTTCGATAAAATCTGACAGCTGCAAGATTTGGGGGAAGCCGGAGGTTTCCAGCAAAATATCGACCCGCCCGTCAAGTTCCTGGGTGGCAACCGAATTCACAGCGCGGCGCAACACGGCGAGTTTGCCCGGATCATGTGCCCGGATCAGAACATTTATGTCAGCAGCTGGCTGTGTGGTGTCAGACATCTATGGTCTTACGCCCTTCGGCCCTTCCAAATGCGATGTAATGGTAAAACGGATTCAGGCCGCTTTCGGCCACATCGGTGTTTATCATCAGATAATCGCGGGTGGAAAAATGCCGATGCGGGTCCAGCAGCAGGTCTTCCCAGTGATCCAGATAGTGAAACAGTGGCCCGCCCTGATAGTCGGCGGCTTTGGGCAATTGCGAGACGTAAAACAGATCATCAAACAGGCCGGACTCGCGCAGGGCATGGGCCATCTTGAGGCGGTTTTTTTCAGGCCGGCTGCGGCGGAGGCGGCGGAGAAACGTGTCTGAATTCACATAGGCCTGAAAGGTATCGTTGAAAGCGGCATCCACCTGGGTGGGGGCGGGCAGCTCGACATCTTCGGCGGCAAGCTTCCAAGCCTTTGCTTTGGCAATTTCGTCGCCCAGCATCTCGAGGTCTGCCGGGGTGAACTGCAGGTTCTGGTCGATATTGGGGCGATCTTGCAGAGATTTAGCCGCAGGCGTATCGGGGGCAAAGAATGCGGAGAATTGCGCTTGATGGCGGTCGGCAATCTCTGTCGCCAGCGCGGTGTCATAAAAATACCCGGGGGTCTTTGCCAGGTCTGGCTGGCTTTGCATATGGGCGATCAGGGCCGCATTCAGCGGCAACACCGCCTCGCGTTGCAGGGCCACATTGTTTGCGGTTCGGATCAGGCAGACCGCTTGTTTGGGAATAGAGATATTGTTGAATTTTTTTGCGGGCATCGCATAGGCGGACGGGTCAATGTCAGACAGATCTAACGCGGCGAGCACATCGGTGGTGATGCTGGTTTTTGTGGCGCGCAGCTGATCATAAGAACGCAGGATCAGCTTGGCCTGGGGCAGGTTTTCCTGCAGGCAGTCTGCAATTTCCTGGCAATTCAGCAAGCCCTGGGCGTTTTGCGCTTCATAAAAATCGCGGGGGCTTTGGGTCAGGCGCACCCCGGGGCTGGCCACGCTTTCGGCATACATGGATTCAAGCCAATCCACCGGATTGCGCAGATAGGCCAGCAGCGTCAGATCAAAGCCAGACAGCAAGGGGGCAAGTTGGGCTGCGACCGCGCCCTTGTTCCAAAACCGGCTGGATAGAATGTTCTCACAAGACAGAAAGACGGTTTTCGGGGACCGGCTGAGCCCGCCGAGTTCCAGCATCAATTTGTCTAACGCATCCGCATGGCCCGCAATCAGATTTGCCACCAATGTGGCGTGGCCAGAGGTGCGGTGGCTGCGCGCGCCGCGGCCGTTTTCCAGCCCGGACATCGGATAATACAGCCCATGGTCGCGCAAGAGCGCAAACCGGTTCACTTCCATGAATTTTTGCAGCGCAGAAGAGCCGGTCTTGGTGCTGCCGATGTGCAGGATGAGCCGTGGCCGTTTGGACCGGGGACGCAGCAGGGGTTTTTTGTCCAGGCGCAAGCGGATGTTAGAGGCGAAAAGCGCAAAGGCATCTTTGCTGAAGGCAAAGCCTGTTGCGGCCTGCTGCGCGCTGTGGCTGAGCTCTTCGACCTCGCGCACGCTGAGACGTTCGTCCCGCATAAGCGTCAGGGCCAGCTGTGTTTGCCCGGTGGCCAGCAGATGCGCCAGCGCGTCAAACAGGCCTGAATCCCGGTGGCGGGTTGGAATATTGCCGATGATATCGTCAGAAAACAGATCGCTGGAGGGCCAGCTATAGGCTTGCCAGGCGGCAAAAAACGCTTTGGCCTGACGGCTGTTGCGCACCTGGGGTCGCAGCAGAAACGGCCCCCAATAACTGAGCATCACATGCATGTAATACAGCATATTGGCGCGCTTTAAGGTGGTCTCTTGGGGGCTGTCCCCAAGCGCCTGCATCAGCTTGCCAATGAGCTCCAGATGGATGGTGAACATCTCGAGCTGGGCCAGATTGAGCGTGCCCATGGTGGAGCCGCTGCGCACCCGGTAGCGCACCACACGGTCCTGTATGATGTTGACGCTTTGCGCCTTGAGCAGGCATTCCAGAAAAAACGGACGGTCTTCGCGCTGGCGCAGACGGTCAGAGAATAAGATGTTTTCGCGCTCTAGAAAGGCCCGGCGATACATCATCTGCCAGCAAGAGGTGTTGTTGATCAGTTGCGGGAAACTTTGGGCGGTGACCCCGGCGCTGGTGAGGCCGGTGAGGCGGTTTTGGGCGGGGGTGGTTTCGCCGGTGCTTTCCAGCATCCGGTTGTATTGAAAATGCACCAGATCCGCAGAGTTGCTTTGGGCGCTGTCTAACACCGCTTTCAAACTGTGGCTGCCTTCCAGGCAATCATCCGCATCCAGGAAGAGAATATATTCTGCGCTGGCTGCCTGCACACCCAAATTGCGCACCCGCGCCTGTCCCAGATTTTCACTCAGATGCTGCACCTGGATGGTTGGATTGTCTTTTGCCAGGGCATCCAATGTCTCTGCGGTGTCATCTGTCGAGGCGTCATTGATCAGGATATGCTGGACCACAACATCCGCTTGCCGGGCCACCGAGGTGATACAGTCTTGCAGGTAGCGCCCACAATTATAGGCTGGCGTGATAACGGTGATCGAAGGTGTCGCGTTGGCCATCAGAAGATTCATTTATTGTGTGACACCAAGCTAAAGCGCTTGGTGTATTTGGTGCAAGTCAGGTTTGACGGCGGGGTTAGTCCGCGTCAAATGCGGCGGCTTTTTCCCGCAGCTCAGGCAGGGCATCAAAGGGGGCCACATCCAGCAACTTCGTGAGGTTGATCTTTTGCTTGGCCAAAAGGAAATCCTCTGCTGGGATCGCGTCGATATCCTCCATCGGGCTGAGATCCACCGGCCGGATTTTCTGTTTGATGCCCACCGACAGGAAGTAATCATCAAATTTGATCCCATCGCCATGCACCTGCAGGGCCGAGTTGCTGGCCGTGGCCAGAACCGCCGGTATGCCGTAGGCCTGGGCGATAATCACACCGTGCAAAGAGGTCGAGATGATGCGCTCACAGCTTGTGACCTCATCCAGGAAGGCTTCGATTTGGTCATAGCCCAGGCGGCGAATGTCAATTCTGCGTACGTCTGAGCCGACATTCAACGGCGCGTCTTCGTGGGTGTAATGCAGGATCAAACCGGTTTTATGGGTCTTTTTCTGGGCCGCAGGGTGCAGGATCGGCAGGAACCAAGCGGCGTCGCCATAGACCTTGGCGCATTTGCCCCCATTCTTCAGCACCAGGTCGCGTGTCAGCGGGCCGCGCACGGCGCGATAATCGGCATCTGCGGCCAGCACACCTTCGGCATGCGGGGAACCGCTGCCCCAGACCGGCACATCGGTCTTTGCAAATTTGATGATCGATCCGATCGCGCACATGCCCTTGCCTCTGGGGCCGTATTTGGGGGGGGTGCCGGTCAGTTTTTCGACGATATAGGGGTTGATGATATCGCCGAGGTTGCCGGGAAACGGTTCTTCCCACCAGAACAGCGACACCCGGTCACTGTCAGGGATATTCAGAGCCTGGGCTCGGCGGTCCAGGGAGAACCGGAACAGTCGCGAATGGCCAAAATTGATCATCTTTTGGTGGCCTGTCTGTTTGATTTCCTCAAACAGCGCATCGGCTTTTTCCCAAGCCCCGTCTTCCAGCGCACGCATCATTTCAAAGCGGATGGCATAGGGGGCCAGCACCTTGGATTTCCGTCCATAGGCCAATTCGGCGGCCAGCTCTTTGGGGCTGTCAAAGCGGCGCAGCATGTCCAGTAATTTGACGTAGGATTCAAAATCGGCCGGGTCGACCTGCAGGATGCGCTTCATCATGACGACAATCGCATTGCGGCGGCCTTGGCGTGCCAGAGCCTGTACCGCTTCCATCAGCACGCGTTTTTGCGTGGCCGGTTCCAGGATGCGGGGGATGTGTTGCTTGACCTTGCCTTTGTATTCATTGACGTTTCCGCTGTTGCCATGGCGGAACAACGCGCCTTCTTTCTCGGGTTCAATGGGGCGTTGCAGATCGTCTGGCGACAGGATCATCAACCGCATTTGTGCGCTGGTTGTGCGCAGGGCTTCCTCGAGGATGTAATCATCGGTGAAAGGCCCCTCATGGGTGCGGTCAATCTCGAGGCAATCGTCGAGAAACTGGATGGTTCTGGGCGTGTAGCGAAACAGCAAATAGCCCGGGTGGAAGGTGCGTGCAAAGCTGCCTGGATTGAACTGGGGCAGATATTTGAAATTGCGCATAAAGGCGGCCATGTCAAAATGGCCCTGATGCAGCGTGCCGATGTCAGCCTGTAATTTGCTGTCGACATCCAGCCACATGATCGCACATTTATGCTTGTGCAGCATTTTATGGTAAAAGCGCACTTTTCGCCGACAGATATCGGCCCAGTTTTCGTTGGGCTTTATGGTGATCTTGGCGATTTCATGTTCAAGACCAAAGCGGTCACATTGCGCCTTTAGCTCTTTTGCTTTTTCTTCATAATAGCCACCCGCTGTGTAAAAACTAACGATTACAAACCGACCAAATGGGTCGTTTGTGACAGGGGAGGCCTGGGGCGCGCCGAGGGCTTTTGAAAGTAATTTGAGCATGATTTGAAATATACTTGTGGCTGGGAACGGGAGGGCGGCAAAGCGGTGCTTGATGGATGGTGTGTGCTCTTCTGTTATACAAGGTAGGGGGTTTCTGCAACATAGCGTGTTGGTTGAAAATACGGTAAAATCCCCTGTTTTTAGCCTATATGTTGTGTATTTGTGTCGAGTTATTTTGAAAATTCTTGGTTTTGCCACGAAGTGGTAACCCTTTGTGGAAGGACCGAGCGCTACCCTGATCCCGGAGTTGAAGACAGTGGGGTATGGGAGGTGTAGGGTGGTACATCTGACACATCGGGCGACGCAATTGGGCGCGCCTTTGGACGCGGTTTTGACGATTGATGATCTGGACATCCTAGAGACGGATGCCGGGCACGTTTTGCTGGCAACCAGCCGGGCAACCGGAGAGGTGACCAGCTATTTGCTGGGGCCAGGCTCTACGGATTTTCTGGGCAGCTCTTTTATCTCAGAGATCCTGAATGGCCTGGGGCCTGTGGGGGTGCATAGCCTCACCGTTGGGACGGATGTTTTGATCTGTTCCACCGTGGCTTCGGGCAATGTGCTGCCCAGCTATCAGCTGGTGGATGGGCGTTTGACCAGCAGCGGAGTGGCGCTGAGCGGGGCGCATTTGGACACAAGCCTGACCGCGATGACAAGCCTTACGCTGGAGGGGCAGACCTATGTGTTTACCGCCAACCTGGGCGGGCCGGGGGTTGGGCGATATCAGCTGGCCTCTTCCGGGGTCATGACAAACACCCGTGCCCCGGACCTGGGCATGGCAGATGGCGGCGATGACATCAGCAGCCTATTGACGGTGACGCTTGGGGCGCAGCCGTTTCTGGTGACGGCCTCGGCCACGGGTCACCACCTGTCTTGCTACCAAGTGGGGGCTGCGGGCGGGCTGCTGTATCGCGGCAGTCTGGGGGCCGAGCAGGGGCTGGGCATTGCCGCGCCTCAGGCGCTGGCAGCGGTGGCGGTTGGCGGTGTGCACTATTTGCTGGTGGCGGCCTCTGGCAGTTCGTCACTGAGCGTTTTGCGTTTGGGCACAGATGGCAGCCTGACGCCCGTGGACCATCTGGTGGATGACCAGTTCAGCCGCTTTCAGGGGGTCAGTGTTTTAGAAACCATCGAGGTCGACGGGCGGGTCTTTGTCATGACCGGGGGCACGGATGGCGGTTTGACCCTGTTTCAGCTTTTGCCACAGGGGCAACTGTTGATGCTGGATGTGCAAGAGGATTTGAGCAATCTGTCTCTGGCGCAGGTCTCGGCGCTGCAATTGCATTATGACGGCACGCAGCTGCAGGTCTTTGCGGGCAGTGCCAACGAGGCGGGGGTGTCGCATTTCACCGTTACCTTGCCAAGCGTTGGCTTGGAACGGACCGCTGGGCTTGATGCGGCCCTGTCAGGCGGGGCGGGCAGCGATATTCTGTATGACGCGGCGGGGGATGAGCAGCTTTATGGCTGGGGCGGAGATGATATTCTGATCGGCGGTATGGGCCGGGACCGGTTTGAAGGCGGGGATGGGCGCGATATCTTTATCCTTTCCGGAGACGGGCAGGACGATCGTATTGTGGATTTTGAAGCCGGGCTGGACCTGATTGATCTGACCGGCTGGTCAGGGCTGTATGGCCGGTCTTTGCTGCAGTTTTTCAGCACGGCCGGCGGCGGGCGCATCGAGTTTGGCGACGAACGATTGATTGTGCGCACCGCGGATGGGGCTTCGTTGAGTGTGGCGCAGTTGAGCGCCGCGGTGATGCAGAATTTCACCCGCACAGATTTGCAGTTTGGCGCGCAGGATTTTCTGATTGAGGGCACGGCGCAAAATGATCTGCTGCAGGGCAGCGCCGCAGATGACATCCTGCGCGGGCTTGCGGGGGCAGATACATTGCGAGGCGGGGCGGGCAGCGACACCGTCAGTTATGAGGACAGCCGCGGCAGTCTGCGCGTAGATTTGTTGTTTGCCCATATCAATACAAATGTTGCCGCGGGCGACACCTATTTTAGCATCGAAAACATTATTGGGTCGCAAGGGTTTGACAATCTGCGCGGCACATTTGGGGACAATTACATCGCAGGGGGGCGAAACGTTGATTATATTTTTGGCCGCCGTGGGGATGATATTCTGGAGGGGGGCATTGGTGATGATGTGCTGTTTGGCGGCGTGGGGCGCGACACGCTGATCGGTGGAAGCCATCGTGATCGGGCGCAATATTCGGAAAGCCTGACCGCGATTGTTGCGGACCTGGCGATGCCGAGGTTTAACACCGGCGAGGCCGCAGGGGACAGCTATAGCAGCATCGAAGATCTGGCGGGCGGGGCCTATGGGGACAGCCTGTTTGGCGATCGTGAGGCCAATCGGCTGTTTGGCCGCGAGGGGGCTGATCGCCTGTTTGGCCGGCAGGGCAATGATTACCTGAACGGGGGGGCGCATCAGGACCGGTTGGATGGCGGCCCGGGCAATGATGTTTTACGGGGCGGCACCCACGCAGATACCTTTGTGTTTAATGCCGGGCATGATCGCATCGAAGATTTTCGCTTTGCCCATGGGGATCGCGTCGCGCTGGATCGGGATATGCTGGGGATTGGTGCCAGGGATGGGCTGGCGGTGATTGACGATTTTGGCCGGGTGGAAAACGGGCGGGTGATTTTGGATTTTGGAAGTGATAGCCTGACATTTGACGGGCTGGCCTCCATGTCCGGCTTGGCAGAGGTCCTGATCTTTTTGTGAACAGGGCGCGTTGGTCTTTTGGGTTGCATTTGATGCGATTATCTGGCGCTTTGACGGCAAAATCTATTCTAACTTAATTTTAAAGGTTGCCCAATGTATGATCTGACCCTGTCCCAGGCATATGGCTTTTACAGGCGTGATTTGATCCCCGCTGCATGGATGAGCAAACTTTCTGCGAATTGCATGATCTTTAACCCAACGCTTGCGCCGGTCGAAAATGGCTATGCAATGTGTTACCGGATAGTGCAGCCCCATCTCAATTTTCGGGGCATGGCGACCTGCCTGCTGGACGAGAATTTCAACATTGTGCCCGAGACGGTGACCCCCCTGAGCGACCTGATTGAGTTTGCCGCCCCAGAGGCGTTGAACGAACGGGCGCTGAACTGGCATGCGGATCCCCGTTATCAGGTTTTGCAGGGCCGGATTTACCTGTCCTGGAATGATGGTGAGAACCGGCCGCAAAACAACCAGTTTCTGCTGGAGATGGACAGCTCGGGCCTGCGCCCTGCAGGGGTGGCCCGCCGGTTGAGGTTGCAGGGGATGGCGCGGCGGACGGTTGAGAAAAACTGGATGTTCTTTACCGCGCAAGAGCAAACCTATTGCGTGTATTCGATTTCGCCGCATGTGGTGCTGGCTGTGGATTTCTCCGGCAGCGAAGATATTGTGTGCCGCCCGGTTGCCAATGTGGCCTGGCAGAATGAATACTCCACGATCTTTGGGGTTTTGCGTGGTGGGGCACAGCCGCTGTTATGGCAGGTTGAGGGCGAGGCGCGGTTCGTCTCGGTGGCCCATTCCAGTTACAAAGTGCCGGGGGGGCGCAAATACGAAGCCTGCCTTTATGAATTTAGCAGCCAGCCCCCCTTTCAGGTGACGCGGTGTTCGGTGCAGCCCATAGAGCTGAACATGAACAGCCATGAGGGGTTTGAGTTTGAGAAGTTAAACAGCGAAGTGATGTCTGTGGTCTACCCCTGCGGGGCGCAGCTGCGGGGCGCCGCGCTGGAAGACCTGGCGGTGTCTTATGGGATCAATGATGAAAACCTTGCCATCACAGAGCTTGATCGCGCTGATTTAGAGCGGGTGTTAAAGCCGGTTGAGGTCTTGGATTGGGGGGTGTCGATCACGGATGTGCCCCCAGGAAGCTCTGCCCCGAAGATCCCGGATTGGCCGCTGCCGGCAAATGCTGAGATCCCGATGTTCTGGTGGGACAGCGCCGGTAAGAAATTTGACGGCGACCTTGGGGAACGTCGGTTCAAGACAGGTAACTTTGGCGATCTGGCGGCCAAGGAAATTGTCGAGGCAATCAGCGGCTATCGGGCTGCGAGGCCGCTTGCGGGCGTGCCAAAGCTGATTTCTGTCGGGTCGGTCTTGCATACGGCCCGTGACCGGGATGTCATTTGGGGGGCGGGCCTGAAGGGCACCGAGCGCAAGCTGCATCCCAGTGTGAAATCGCTGGATGTGCGGGCGGTGCGTGGCCCGCTGACCTTGGATTTTCTGCGCGAAGCGGGCTTTGACGTGGGTCAGGTAACCGAGGTTTTTGATCCGGGCTGCCTGGTGGCATATCTGTATAAAAAGCAGATCAAAGCTTTTGATGTTGCCCAAAACCAGGACCGGGGTCCGTTTCGGATTGTGCCGCATTTTCGCGATGATCTTTTGATGCGCCGCATGCACAAACATGTGCATCATGCGTTTCTGCCCGTGGACAGCACCCCGTTGGACATGGTGCTGGGGATGCTGGGGGCCGAGGCGGTGTATTCCAGCTCGCTGCATGGTGTCATTTTTGCAGAGAGCCTTGGGATTCCCGCCTATTGGCTGAAATCGGTGGGCGGGGAAGACAGCTATAAATTCTTTGACTATTATTACGGCACGGGGCGCTACAATGTGCGTTGTTTTGAGTCTCTGTCAGAGGCCATGTCCGGCACGCCTATGGCCTTGCCAAAATTCCGTCCGACGAAATACCTAGAGACTTTCCCCAAGGACCGCCTGTGCGACTTGGCGCAGGGCATTTCAGGGCTTTTGCCCGGGGACACTCTGGCTTTTACCCACGAGCAAAGCGCCACGCTGAAAGACGCCCTTGTGCATGACAAGGTCGGGCGTATTGGCAGTGAAGGTTTCTGGTTTCACAAAAAGAACGCCAGCTGTGGTCTGCGTCTGGCTTTGGCAAAGGGCGCGCAGTATCAGCTGGAGCTGGTGGTGCGGCCCTTTAATGCGGCAAAGCTGCCGCAGCCCCAGCAAATCAAGCTTATTGTGGGCGAGCGGCATGTGGTGGATCTTCGGTGGCGCAGGGGAGATCAGAGCGACAAAATCATCCAGGTTCCGGTGTCTGCCGAGATGTTGGTGCATGGGCTTTTGCCTCTGCGTGTGCAGGCGACCCATGCGGTCAGCCCGTTGTCGCTGGGCGTTGGGCAGATTGCGGAAAAGCTGACCCTGTGTTTGAAATCAATGGCGCTGCACCGCCAATAGTTCAACCAGACTGCGGGGAGGAGCTAAGCCCTCGCATCTTTTACGGCCCCGGTACGGCCCCGGGTTTGGCGGGAAACCGACAGTTGAGGCGCAGGTGATCATGGTATTTGGCGTAGTCATCTGCGGCCCCCGCCGGCAGTAGAAAATCATCCAGTCCCATGCGGGCACTGAACTCAATCATCTGATCCAGTTTGGTTTTTCCGGCGGCATTGGTGAAATGCACCAGAAAGTGGTCAGCAGCTTGCTCAAAGTGAAAGCTGCGACAGTTGAAACGGTCATAGGGCAAGATCAGGGATTTGGCCCGCCAGGCTGCGGTGGTTTCAATCTGATAGACCAGCGCATCCTGATCACCGCCTGTGTAAAAGCCGTATTTTTCCTTGTCCCACCAGTCGCGCACTTTGCGCAGTTCGGTGGCCAGGCAGGCTTCTAGCAGCGCATGGCTGCTGGCGCTGTTGCGGATCAAAAAATTACCGGATGAAATATGGGTCCAGACCCCGTTATTGACCGGGCTTTTGCAAAAGATCGTGTCTGGGGACTCTGCAGCGCTTGGGTTGGTCATCTCGGGCACAAGGGTTTCCAGTGGGGTGTCGAGCTGCATAAAGGCCGCGTCATCATCCAGCCAGAAAAGCCAGTCACAGCTGTGCAGGGCTTCGCGCAGGGCGTGCAGCTTGTGAAAGAAAAATTTCTTCACATGTTTGCGCGGGCTGCAGTCAAACCGATACTCATATCCATGTCGGTCGCAATAGGCGCGGTGATTGAGCACAGTTGGGTATCGCATCAGCGACGCCCCCGAGAGGACAAGGATGTTTTGCGGCGATGTCATGATAAATGTGACCTTGAAATGCGATGAAGCTTTGAATGGGCGGCGTCATCAGGCGTAAATGCCTGACCCGTATTGGCGAAATTCAGAGCATCGGCAGTGAAAGTCAAGCGCCCTGTGCCAGCCTGTGGTATGGGCAGGCAAAGCTTTTGGGGATTTTTGACGTTTTGGATTTGGGATTAAAAGAGATGTATTTGAGAAAAACCGCCATGCGCCTTGGGGGGCTGGGCTGGATCCGCTCTGCTGCGTTGGGCTTGTTGATTTGCGCCAGCGGGGCCTGTGCACATCATGCCGCCGTGGCACCGGTTGCCGCGCCTGCGACCGGGGCGGCGCAAACCAAGATACCGGCCGGCGCGCAGACAGAAACGTTGACCGGCCGGGTGATTGATACCGGCTTGGTTTGCCCGGTTGTGCAAAGCGAGTCTGGGGCAGAGCTGTCGTTGAAGTTTCCGCCGCATATGTTGCAGGAAGGGGATCGCCTTCAGATTGTCGGGCGGTTTGATCCCGAGGCCTATAGTAATTGTGATCGAGGCCAAGAGTTCATCTGGCAACACATACGGCTTTTGGACGCAGATAATAATGTTGCGAAAACATGGGATTTTCCTTAGGAAAAGAAGAAATTTCAAATGCATGCAGCGCATTTGCCCAGGTTTAAAGTACGAGATTTCATAGGTTCTTAGATGCAAAACAATATCGAACAGCAAGATTTTGAGGCGCAGGATATGCGCGAAAGCGGAGATGACATGCGGGAATTGATCCCCTCGGATCCGCTGTTTTCGCAGCAATGGTACCTGCGCAATACAACCGCGGGTCAATATGACATCAATGTCACCAGCGTCTGGGACGACTATAGCGGTGCGGGGGTTTTGGTGACCGCGATTGATGATGGCTTCCGCTATACCCACCAAGATTTGGCCGCGAATTATGATTCCGCGACGGATTACGATTACCAGGGCTATGATTATGATCCCACGATCACCACGGCGGCCAGTGATTTTCATGGCACGCCGGTCATCGGGATCATCGCCGGGGTGCAGGGCAATGGCGTGGGCGGCGTGGGCGTGGCCCATGGGGTGACCATCCGCGGCTATAAAGGCTTTTTGCGCATTGACGAACAGATCGTGGATGCGGCCGGGCTGGGCAATGGCTTTGGCAATGCCAACGGCAATGCAAACGGCGGTGATATTGTCGCCATGAGCTTTGGGCGTGGTTCCAATGTGTTTGGCTCTGCGTCTTCCACATTGGCCTCGCTTGAAACCGCCTCGGCCTTTGGCCGTGGGGGCCTTGGGCAAATTCATGTGAAATCCAATGGCAACAGCCGGGCTGATGCGGGCAGCAGTTCTCGCGAAGAGGCCACAGCTGAGGCCATGGACAGCTCAAAGCACACCATCAGCGTCGCGGCCTTGCGGGCGGATGGCTGGGTGACAAGTTATTCCTCTCCCGGTGCCAACCTGTTGGTGTCAGCCCTGGCTGATGACACCTCAAACAACACAGCAATTGGCTCGACCTCGGCCGATGGGGACGCGTCTTATACCAGTTCTTTTGGCGGCACCTCTGCGGCCTCGCCGCAGATTTCCGGCGTGGTGGCGCTGATGCTGGAGGCCAATGATCAATTGGGCTGGCGCGACGTGCAGATGATCCTGGCCGCCAGCGCGCGGCATGTGGGTTCTGATGTTGGCTCTGCGGCCAATAGTGGCGCGCCGTCTGGCGGCGGGCACGAACAGGCCACCCAGACCAATGGTGCCAGCTGGTTCTGGAATGGCTCGACCTATTGGAACGGCGGCGGCGCACATTTTTCAAATGACTATGGCTTTGGTCTGGTGGATGCCTTGGCCGCGGTGCGTTTGGCAGAGACCTGGACCCTGCAATCCACCTCGGCCAATGAGACCGTCACCAGCATCGATTTTGATGGCAACACCACCACGGTTGTGCCGGATGGGGATGCGTCGGGTGTCAGCTTTATTCAGGCAGGCCCCAGCGATATGATCATCGGCCATGTGTCGGTGGAATTGCAATTCAGAGCCTATCACCTGGCGGATCTGGAACTGTTTTTGACCTCGGCGCAGGGCACCCGGGTGCAACTGATCGCTGATACCGGTGACAGCGGGTATTACAATGGCACCTGGAGTTTTGGCACCACGGCGTTTCTGGGCGAGATCAGCACCGGCAATTGGACGGTGCAGGTGATCGACGATGCGGCGGGGGATTCTCTGACTGTGTTTGATGTTGCTGTCACCTTCAGCGGGGCCACCGGCCATCAAGGTGACGAAATCTTTGTCGTGACCAATGAATTTTCAGACTACAGCCATCTGGCCGGGCGCACCTCTTTTGCTGGCGGCACCGGGGATGACACGGTCAATGCCGCGGCGGTCAGCGACAGTGCCAGCCAGGTCGACCTGGCCGCTGGCACCGGTGTGCTGGATGGGGTGAATGTGACCTTCAGCAGCATCGAGAATTTCTTTGCCGGGGACGGCAACGACACGCTGAACGGATCAAGCGCGAACAACCACCTGATTGGCGGACGTGGCAATGACACGCTGACAGCCAATGGCGGCGTTGATACGCTGGAAGGCGGCCGGGGGCATGACACCCTGCAGGTGGGCAACCATTTCAGCGGCTTTAGCCATGGCGAAATCTTTGATGGCGGTCAGGGCAACGACACGCTGTATTTTGGCAATCAAAATGCGGATTTCAAAGTGGATCTGGCGGCGGCAACCTTTAAAAGCGGCACCCGCACGGCAGCGGTCACCCGGATTGAGAATGTGCAGGCTGGCAGCGGAGATGACCGGATCATTGGGTCCTCTGGGGCCAATGTTCTGTCTGGCGGCAGCGGGCGTGACACCATTCACGGTGGGCTGGGCAACGATACGCTGAACGGCGGATCCGGAGCAGATCAGGTGCTGTACACCGGCCTGTCGTCGCGGGTTGTGGTGAACCTGAACAGCGGCACCGCCACCGGTGGCGGTGGCACCGACAGCCTGACCAGCTTTGAGCACGCTTATGGCTCGGCGCATAACGATATCATCTATGGCACCAATGCCCATGGCAACCGCCTGGACGGCAGCCTTGGCCATGACCGTCTGTATGGTCTGGCGGGGCGTGATACGCTTTTGGGCGGTGCAGGCAATGACAGCCTGTATGGCGGCACTGCCAATGACCTGTTGCTGGGCAATGCGGGCACCGACCGTTTGGATGGCGGTTCCGGCAACGACTTGCTGAGTGGGGGGGATGGCAATGACACCTTACTGGGAGGCGCGGGCAACGACACGTTGAACGGCGGCTCTGGGGTTGATCAGGCGGTTTATACCGGCACAACAGCGCGGGTGGTGGTGAACCTGAACAGTGGCACAGCCACCGGTGGTGGTGGATCGGACGCTTTGGTTGGGGTTGAAAACATCTATGCCACGCAATTTGCCGATATTGTCTATGGCAGCCATGCCTATGCCAACCGTATCCAAGGCAATGGCGGCAATGACCGTCTCTATGGGTTGAATGGCAATGACACGCTGCTGGGTGGGTCCGGCAATGACAGCCTCTATGGCGGCGGCAACAACGATTTGTTGCATGGTGGCAGCGGCGCGGATCGTTTGGATGGCGGTGCGGGCACAGATACCGCCAGCTATGTTGGCACCCCCGGTGCCGTGACGATCAATTTGCAGGCTGGCACCGCCACGGGCGGCGCGGGCAGCGATACTTTGATCAGCATCGAGAATGCGATCGGCGGCAATGGCAATGATGTCATCTATGGCAGCCATGCCCATGGCAACCGCCTGGAGGGCGGCAATGGCAATGACCGCCTTTATGGGCTGAATGGCGACGACACGCTTTTGGGCGGCGCGGGGACAGATACGCTTTATGGCGGCAGCGGTGATGATCTGATCCTCAGCAACAGCGGCAATGATCAGGTCTATGGTGGCGCGGGTCAGGATACTTTGGTGGCCGGCTCTGGCTCTGATGAGTTTATCTTCACCAAACTGTCTGACAGCGGGCTGGGGGCATCTGCCGATGAAATCCGCGGCTTCAACAGCGCGGGATCTGACACGCTTGTGCTGAGCGGCATTGACGCAGATACCACCTCGGCGGGGGATCAGGCCTTCACTCTGGGAGGGTCCAGCTTCACCAATACCGCAGGGGAATTGATCCAGACGGCCCATAGCGTTGGCGGCCGGTCGGGATATCTGTTGTCGATGGATGTGAATGGCGACGGTGTGGCGGATGCGCAGATCTTTGTGGAGGCCAGCAGCGCGCTGACGGCCTTTGATTTGATCCTGTAATTCCCCCACCAATGGAATGTCTATGACAGGGCCCTGCGGGGCCCTGTTTTGCGTTGCGGCGGGGTCGTGCGGGGGTCTCAGGGCTTGTTAGGGCCTTCTTCATAGGCTGATGCGGACCCTATCGGAGACAGATCATGCCAGAGACTTCGCCCCGTCTTGCCCTGCCGTTCATTCAGCCGGCGCAGGCGCAAAAACATGTGACCCATAATACGGCCCTAGAGGTGCTGGATGCTTTGGTGCAGCCGGTTGTGTTGGACCGTGACCGCACCCAACCCCCCGCTGCGCCCACAGCAGGGGCGGGCCATCTTGTGGCGGTGGGGGCTGTGGGAGCCTGGGCTTCGCAAGACAATAGCATTGCGGTCTGGCAGGGCACAGGGTGGCTGTTTCTGCCCCCCCAAGAAGGCTGGCGGGTCTTTGTGCAAAACGAGGGGCTACAGCTGGTCTTTGCGGCGGGCAGTTGGGCGGCACCCCGTGATCGCTTTGACCAATTGGGGGTGAATGCCACGGCCAGCGCGGCGGACCGTCTGGCGGTGGGGGCCGCGGGCAGCCTGTTTACCCATGCGGGGTCAGATCATCGCATGCGTTTAAATAAAGCCACGGCAACGGATACGGCCAGCTTGGTGTTTCAAAGCAATTGGTCAGGGCGCGCCGAGCTGGGGCTGGCAGGCAATGAAGATCTGGCCATTAAGATCAGCCCCGATGGCAGCGTCTGGACCGAAGCCCTGCGATTTGACGCCACAACGG
Organism: Cognatishimia sp. WU-CL00825; assembly: GCF_040364665.1. NCBI lineage: Bacteria > Pseudomonadati > Pseudomonadota > Alphaproteobacteria > Rhodobacterales > Paracoccaceae > Cognatishimia > Cognatishimia sp. WU-CL00825. The sequence continues at coordinate 43,849 of NZ_BAABWX010000008.1, read as the reverse complement.
CGCATGTTTCTGGGGCCGCGGTGCAACAGGATTCCGCTGATTTTTCCGCCGGACGATTGATGCGCGCAGACTGGGGATATGGGCCGGGCAATATTCTGGGGCCTGTGTCAGAGAACGCCGGGGTGCCCACGGGGGCCCTGTTGGAAAGCGGCAGCAATGCCAACGGCAGCTACTTGCGCTTTGCAGATGGCACCCAGATCTGTGCCGGAGAATACACGGCGGCCGCGGTTGATATCACGGTTGGATTTGCCGGTGGCTATCGATCAGACAGCGGCGCGACCCGCTTGTTTGCAACCGGGTTTTCAGCCCCACCGCGGCTGACACTGTCGGGGGGGGATCTGGGCACAGCAGACGCGCTGCCAATCGGGCATGCGGCGCTGACGGCAACCGGGTTTACCCCCCGGTTCTGGCGGGCCGCAAGCGCCACGGTTGATGTGGCGACAGACTATATGGCCATCGGCCGCTGGTTCTGAGGCGGCCATCTGGCGGGATGTCTGGGCGTGGGCGGCGCTAGTTCACCAGATTGCTGGCGGCATTGCTTACCCCGATCGCCGCCCCAATCACGCCCAGCACGGTGCGGGCTGATGTGATCACGGTTTCGGTCGCCAAGAGCGTGTCTTGCGGTTGGATGTGGAACTTGCGGGCGGCAAAGAGCCCGTCTGCCGAGGTGAGATCAAACACAAACACCACCTGCTGCTTTTGCGGGCCGTTGGGCTTGATATCGGCCTTAGAATAGTCTCTCAGCAGCAGAACAGCATTCAGGTTTGCCCGTTGATCTGACAGGCCGCCAATCATCGACATGGCTTCGAGTGCGGTGACGTTAGCCCGCGGGAAATGGACCAGCTCTTCTCGGCCAGTGGCCCCCAGCGCGGTGAAATAGCGGGTGTCTTGCTCGATCAAAACCTTGTCGTTTCCGCGCAAAGTGATGTCAAATTTCGGGTCTGACTTCAGTTGGTCAACCGGAATTTCATAGCGTTTGCCTTGGCGGATCAACCGGACAACCGGATTGCGCAATGTGGATTGAATGCCGCCGCTTTGCGCGATCAGGCTGAGCAGGGCGTAATTGCGATTGGGCAGTGGATAGGTGCCGGGGCGGGCGACACCGCTGATCAGATCAACCGAGTTCTGTTGCCCGGCGACAAGGTTCATTTGCACCTGTGCGGAGGGCACAATGGCCTCTAGGGCAAATTGGATTTTTTGCCGGGCCTGATCTGGTGTCATATTGCGGATTTCGACATCTCCAAGATAGGGGATGAAGATCTTGCCGGTGGGGGAGACTTCCAGATCGGGCAGGGTGGCTTGCTTGGATGAGGGCGCGGTCAACAATGAGTTGCTTTGATTGTCCCAGATAGAGACGGTGATGCGGTCTCCGGTGCGGATCAGCGGGCTGGCAGGCCCATTTCTTTTGTTGATCCACCGAAAGCTGTTGCCGGTTTCTGGCCAGGCCATCAGACGCTGGATATTGTCCTGCGACACCGTGACAACCTGATAGGCCGGGTCGGCGGCATCTTGTTCTTTCAGGATTTCATCTGACAATGCCGCCCCGCGTGGGATGGCACATCCGGTCAATGTTGCAAGGGATATGCAAAGTGCAAAGATTTTGAAAAAGAACGTCACAAGGATCCGCCGAAGAAAGTTATTTGCTTCCTTCTAGCGAGGCGGGCGCGTCATGGACAGGCTAAAAACTCTGTTTCAAAAGATCATCTGCCGGGGTGTGGGTTTCAGGTCCATTGCGCGGCAATGGGGGAAGGCTTGGATTGTTTGTTGTGGTCATTTCTGGTGACTGCTACCACGAGGCAGAACTCTGAGAAGCGATGAAAGAGGTCAGTGATGTCTGTGTTGAGTGAAGCAGGGCCGGGAAATTCGGCACACCTGAATGCGCAAGCGGTGACCCGGGTCGCACAATCTGTGCTGGAAAAAGAAGCCGCCGCGCTGCAGCAGATGGCGCAGAATTTGCCTGGAGATTTTGTCCAAGCGGTGCAGCGGATCCTTGAAATCAAGGGCCGCGTTGTGGTGTCGGGTGTCGGAAAATCCGGTCATATTGGCCGTAAGATTGCCGCCACTTTTGCCAGCACCGGCACGCCCAGCTATTTTGTGCATGGGGCCGAGGCCAGCCATGGGGATCTGGGCATGGTCACGCGCCATGACCTGTGTATTCTGATCTCAAATTCTGGCGAAACCGCCGAGCTGCGCGACATCACGCTTTATACCCGGCGCTTTAACATTCCGCTGATTGCGATTTCATCCAATCCTGACAGCACCTTGATGCAGGCCGCGGATTACCGCCTGGCTCTGCCGAAAATTCCCGAGGTTTGCACGATTGGCAAAGCCCCAACCACCTCGACCACTTTGACATTGGCTTTGGGGGATGCGCTGTCGGTGGCGGTGATGGAACAACGCGGCTTTAGCGCTGATGAATTTCATGTGTTTCATCCGGGCGGTAAGCTGGGCAGCCAGCTGACCCGCGTGCAAGACGTCATGCATGGGGCGGATCGTCTGCCGATTGTCGCCGCAGATGCGCCGATGTCGGATGTGTTGCTGACCATGACCTCCAAAGGCTTTGGCGTGGCGCTGGTGCTGGAAGACGGGCGGCTGAAAGGCGTGATTTCGGATGGGGATTTGCGCCGCAACATGGATGTGTTGATGGGCAAGACCGCCGGTGAAATCGCCAATACAGAGCCTGTAACCGTGCAGCCAGAGCTGTTGGGTGCGCAGGCGTTGGCCATTCTGAATGACCGTAAAATCGGGGCCCTTGCGGTGACCGATGACGCAGGCCGCCCCGTTGGCATTCTGCATATCCATGATCTTTTGCGCGCAGGTATCGCATGAAAACAGTTATTATCATTCCCGCGCGTTATGCCTCGACGCGCTATCCCGGCAAACCTCTGGCAGAACTGACCCTGCCCGATGGCAGCCGCAAAAGCCTGATCCGCATGAGCTGGGAAGCCGCGATGGGCGTCAAAGGTGTCGATGGGGTTTATGTCGCCACCGATGATGCGCGCATCAAAGCGGCGGCCGAGGATTTTGGCGCCGATGTCATCATGACCTCAGAGGCCTGTGAAAACGGCACTGCGCGCTGTGCGGATGCTTTGGCCAGGGCTGACATTCAGGCCGATCTGATTGTGAACCTGCAGGGCGATGCGCCGCTGACACCGGCTTGGTTTGTCGAAGATCTGATCGCCGCCATGAAAGCTGACCCCGAGGCGCAGGTGGCGACGCCTGTGTTGCAATGTGACCCGCTGACCTATGGCCATTTTACCGAAGACCGCAAAGCTGGCCGCGTCGGCGGCACCACAGCGGTGTTTAACGCCAAGGGCCATGCGCTGTATTTTTCCAAAGAGGTTTTGCCCTTTATAGACCCTGATAAAGTGCCCGAAACAGATATTCCGGTCTATCATCACGTCGGTGTCTATGCCTATCGCCCCGAGGCTTTGGCCGCCTATACCAGCTGGCCAGTGAGTGCGCTTGAGACCCTTGAGGGGCTCGAACAGCTGCGGTTTCTGGTCAATGACACCAAGCTGCGCTGCGTGATTGTGCAGGGCAAAGGCCGGGTGTTCTGGGAGCTTAATAACCCCGAGGACGTGCCCCGGATTGAAAGCGTATTGAAGGATCTGTGATGCAAGAGAAAATCGTAACCATCGGTGACATCGCAATTGGCGGCCCCAATCCCTTTGCGCTGATCACCGGACCGTGCCAGCTGGAAAGTCTGGATCATGCGCGCATGATGGCCGAAAAGATCGCCGAGGCCTGCGCGGTCTCTGGCACAGAGTTCATTTTCAAAGCCAGCTACGACAAGGCCAACCGCAGCTCGATCACCACCCAACGGGGTTTGGGCATGGATGAGGGTCTTAAGATCTTGGGCCAGATCAAAGCTGAGTTTGGCTGCCCGATCCTGACCGATGTGCATACGGCCGATCAGTGCGCGCCCGCCGCCGAGGTCTGTGATGTCATCCAGATCCCGGCGTTTTTGTGCCGCCAGACCGATTTACTGCTGGCCGCGGGTCAAACTGGTGCTGCGATCAATGTCAAAAAGGGGCAGTTTCTGGCCCCTTGGGACATGGGCAATGTGGCGGAAAAAATCGCCAGCACCGGCAATGAAAACATCATGCTGTGTGATCGCGGCACATCCTTTGGCTATAACACGTTGGTCAGCGATTTTCGCGGGCTGCCGACCATGGCCGCCACCGGCTATCCGGTGGTGTTTGACGTGACCCATTCGGTGCAACAGCCGGGTGGTCAGGGGACAACCTCGGGCGGGCAACGTGAATTTGCCCCGGTTTTGGCGCGGGCGGCCTGTGCTGTGGGCGTGTCTGCGCTGTTTATTGAAACCCACCAAGACCCGGATCAGGCCCCAAGCGACGGCCCCAATATGATCCCGGTGGATCAAATGGCAGATCTGATCAGCGAGCTGCGCGCCTTTGATGCGCTGCGCAAGGAGCTGTAAGTCAAAAGGAGCCTAACGTGGCTGAAAAACCTTCCGTCTTGGTGACCGGCGCGGCCGGGTTTATTGGTTTTCATATGTGTCAGCGTCTGCTGGCGGATGGCTATTTGGTGGTGGGGGTCGACAGTCTGAATGACTATTATGACCCGGCGCTGAAACAGGCACGTTTGGATCAACTGACCCCACATGCGGATTTCACCGCCATCACCGGCAAGGTGGAAACACCGGGCCTGTTGCTGGATCTGTTTGCGACCCATGGCTTTGAGGCGGTGATCCATCTCGCCGCCCAGGCCGGGGTGCGCTATTCGATCGACAACCCGCGCGCCTATGCCGAGGCCAATCTGATGGGGGTGTTTGAGCTGATCGAGGCCGCCCGCGCCCATCCGCCCAAACATATGCTGATGGCCTCGACCTCGTCAGCCTATGGGGCCAATACCCAGATGCCCTATCGCGAGACCGATAAGACAAGCGCGCAGATGTCGTTTTATGCGGCCACCAAAATGGCCAATGAGGCGATGAGCCATTCCTATGCGCATCTCTATGATCTGCCGATCACCATGCTGCGGTTTTTCACGGTCTATGGCCCATGGGGACGGCCCGATATGGCGCTGTTTAAATTCACCAAGGCGATTTTGAACGGCGAGGCGATTGACGTGTATAATGGCGGCGATATGCAGCGTGATTTCACCTATGTGGATGATATCGTCGAGGGCATGCGTCAGCTGATGGATGTGCCTCCGGGCACTGACAGTGTGGGGGGGTATGACAGCCTGTCGCCTGTGGCTCCGCACCGGGTGGTGAATATCGGCAACTCTAAACCCACGCAGTTGATGGATTTCATCCGTGCCTTGGAAACAGCGCTGGGGCGCAAAGCCCAATGTAATATGATGGCGATGCAGCCCGGCGATGTGCCAGCCACCTGGGCGGATACCTCTTTGTTGAACAGCCTCACAGGCTATGCGCCCAGCACCGAGGTTCCCGAAGGCGTCGCAGCCTTTGTGGGCTGGTATAGAGACTATTTTAAGATCTGAGCACCGGTTTCAGGCTGCAGATAGTGTTGCGCGTAATCTATCTTATGTTACTTATAGCATTCCCCGCAACATATCTGCCATCACAGTCCCATTGGCCTGCATGCCTGTGGCGTTGAAATGCGGATCGCTGGCGTCACCTGGGGTCAGTTGATTGCCATTGGGCGGCCGGACAGATTTGAGCCCGGTGATGGCCTGGGCGGACCCGCTGTCTTGGTCCAAAGTTTCAATCGCAGCAATCATGCGTGCGCCCCGGTCTTCGCCGGAAATCGGCTCATAGTGACTGCCTGGTGTCAGCCAAACGATTGGCAAGTTGGCGTTGTTTAGGCTCGGTTCAGCCCGCAGATCTGCCACAAATTGCGTCGCTTGCGGCACCCAGACCGTGTTATAATCAGCCCCGGTGGTGTCATTGGCCCCAATCGACACAATGGCCCCAACGATCTGATGGGCCGGGCCAAGCGCCTGCAGCGCCGCCACCATGGCCAGCATTTCGCCATACATGCGCCCACCGGTCACCGCCACGCCTGAGGATTTGCGCCAGTCTTCGCTGCCATTTAATCCCGCGCCCGCATCCCCAAGGGACAACAGCAGCACAGGCCGGCCGCGCTCTGTGGCATAGGGGGCAAATTGCGCGCCAAAGGCTTGCAGGGGTGACATGCGTGCGGCCCCGCTGCTGGCCTGCACCGGTTCGATACAGGGCTGGGGCACATGGCGCAGACTATAAGTGTTGTTAAACGCATAGGGTGACATGCGCAGGCTGGGCATATACCAGACACGCGGATCAAAGGCCGTGGTCAGATTGGCGTCAGTCACCAGATCAGACACAGCGTTGCCCATATTGCTGTCGCCCAAACACAGCACCACATCACAAGCCACCGTATTGGGGTCTACCGTGGCCAGATCATAAAGCGCCACATCGGTGATCTGCAGATCCAGAGCATCATGGGTGGGGTTCCAGCCATAGCGGGTGTAATTGCCGGTGATATCGCCTGCTGGGGTCCAGTGAAACTTGGGGCGCAGATCATCGCCCGACAGGGTGACACCAGATAAAGAGCCATCGCCGCCATATTGACTGCGATAGGTGCCAGTGGTGCCCGGCACGGCCTGCCAAAGCGCAATATGGGGATGGCCCGCCACAATGGGCGTATCCAGATCCATGCGCACATCATTCATGCTGCCATTGCCGGTGATCTGTTGCAGATCCCCCTGGGCCACCGTCCAATTGCCGCGCAGATTGATATGGGCGGTTTCAGAAAAATCCGCCTGGGCTGCTGTATAAAGGTTCTGTGGTTTGACCAGGCCCATGTTGGGGGCGGCCCCCGGCCCGGTCAGCGCGGTGCTGCCCAGCCCCAATCCCACGGTGATCTGCATTAAAACAGCCCCACGATGCCAGTGGCATCGGTGCCCGTGGCCAGAACGCGGCGGGCCCGCACCGGAAAGGCAATGCCTGCGGCCACATAAAGCGTGGCGGTGCTGCCGCCAACGGTTTGGATCCGCACCATGCCCGATTGCGCCACATTGATGGCGCGGGTGGCCGTTGTCAGGTCGACCCCGTCGTTTGGCAGAATGGAAAAGATATCAGAGGCCGGGCTTTCAAGACCGGGACTATGGGTGCCAAAGGGGTCAGGCATGCGGATCTCCTTGCGTGTGAAATGGGATGCCGAGGGCATCGGAAACACAGAAAGAGATCCGCGCAGAGCGCTAATATTTTGTGACCGCTGCGCCCGCTCTGCTCTGAGTTTGGCGCAACGCCTGAGATCACGCTTGCGGCCACGCCTGAGGCTAGGGTGCTGCGCGTATGACAAGAGTGGCCTCTGCGGGTGAACCTGGGGTGGCTCCGCGGTTGGGGCATCGAGATTGATTTATTAAAATACTGTCTTTAAACGAAAAATTCATGCATGAGTGTCAATAAAATACTTTCTCACAGCCCCTTCTATCGCTGGCTCTGACGTGGTTTAATATGCCTTATTACCCTTATTAAGGCCTTAGATATTGCCATGCTGATCACCGGAACCGCCGCCCGAGATACCCTGCGTGCCACTCAATCGGATGACACGGTCGAGGCGCAGGGCGGCAATGATTATATTTTCAGCAAGGCCAATGGCGCGACCCTGGTGGGCGGCGATGGCAATGATCAGTATCGGTTGTTCAAACCCGATGCCACCATCATCGAGGAAGAAGACGGCGGCCATGACACCATCTGGGCCTGGCGGTCGGTGGAAATGCCCGACAATGTCGAGGATCTGTTGTTCAAAGGGGTCTCCAACTGGCACACCATCAAGGGCAATGATCTGGACAATAAGATCACTGCGCGCGGTGGCACCCAGGCCATTGATGGCGGCGGGGGCAATGACACGCTGACCGGCGGGGCTGGCAAAGACAGCTTTTATATCGAAGTCGGCGATGGCCATGACATCATCACGGATTTTGTGGCCGGCGAGGATGTGCTGACCATCTGGGGCGCAGGCCTCACCAGCTTTGCTGATATTCTGGCCCTGTCGACGGACACGGGCACAGGGGTTGTGATCACCCTGTCAGACGACCAGTCGATCACGCTTGAGGGCGTGGCGTTGGATGATCTGGATGCTGCAGATTTTCTGCTGAATTTTGCCAGCCCGGATTTTCTGGCTGGGGCCACTCTGACGTTTGAAGATAATTTTGACAGCTATCGTTCATTGACCGATGGCGATTGGAACACTGCGCCCAGCAACGGGCATCCGGTTGCGGCCAGCCTGGCGCGGGGCGGCAGTCGCTTTCATAGCTATATCGATCAAAATGCGACTGCAGCTGATGGCACGCCCTACGGGGTCAATCCGTTCAGCGTCAATAATGGCGTGCTGTCGATCACCGCACAGCGCACCCCAGATCATTTGCAGGATGAAATCCCCGAAGACTGGATCTCGGGCCTGCTGGAAACCCATGGGACCTTTGATCAGACCTATGGCTATTATGAAATTCGCGCCAAAATCCCCGAAGGCCAAGGGCTGTGGCCGGCCTTTTGGTTGGCGCCTGCTGATTTTTCATGGCCGCCCGAGATCGATATTCTCGAGGCCTTGGGCAGCATGAGCGATGTCTATCGCGCGGCGGTACATGCGCCGGTCTGGGGCGATAAGGTGACGGCAGCTCTGTCCTGGCTGGTGCCGGATCTGAGCACAGATTTTCACACCTATGGTATGATGTGGACACCTGAAACCATCAGTTTTACTCTGGATGGCCGGGTGATGTTTGAGGTCGCCACCCCTGACAATATGCATCAGGACATGGCGCTGCGGTTGAACCTGGCGATTGGCGGCTGGGATGGCGGGGCGGATGGCAGCACGCCAAATGGCGCGTCTTTTGATATTGATTATGTGCGGGTTTATGACATCCCGGGGCTGGCCGCCCTGCCCCGAGCCAGCGACATGAGCGCCTATGGTGATTTTGAAAACGGGCTGTTGCACACCAGCCAGTTTGGCCGTTTGCAGCTCTATGGCGATACAATCTGGCGGGTCAGCGACCTGGGCACCGCCGATCTGGTGCTGGGGGCGGAAGACAGCGCCACGCTTGTGGGGGATGGCGCTGCCAACCACCTGACAGGCAACGCGCACTCCACCACGATGAACGGCCAAGGCGGCGATGACACTTTGCTGGGGGGCGCGGGCGATGATTACCTGATTGGCGCGGCGGGCAATGATGTGTTGGATGGCGGCGCGGGCAATGACACGCTGGTGGGCGGTCTGGGGGATGACACCTATGTGTTGCGCCGCGGCGATGGCGCGATCACCGCGTCCCATGATTTGATCATCGAGCGCCCGGATGAGGGCATTGATACCATCCACCTGATTGATGTGAATGCGCATGAAATCCGCAGCTATATCGATTGGGCGCGCTGGCACATTGTGCTGGTGGACGCGAGCGGCACCGAATTCTTCTCAATCAAAGTGGCCCCGGGCATCGGTGGCCAGGACGTGGGCAGCTATATGGAACGCCTGATGTTTGCCGATGGCACGGTCTGGGATTTGACCGGTGGTCTGTACCTGCACGGCGATGATCAGAATAACCTCAGTTCGGGCACCGTCTTTGATGACACCATTCTGGGGGCGGGCGGCTCTGATACTTTGGCGGGCATGGATGGCAATGACAGCCTGGATGGCGGCGCGGGTGTTGACTATGTTTTTGGCTGGAATGGCGATGATTACCTAAGTGACAGCGGCAGCGAAGGCGGTGACTCGCTTTATGGCGAAGCTGGTAACGACACGCTGATGGGCGGTGCGGGCATTGATGCGCTGTTTGGCGGGCTGGGCAATGACAGTCTGCGCGCCAGCAATGATGGCGATATTCTGGATGGCGGCGCGGGCAATGACACGCTGGTGGGCCGCGGCGCTGCGGACACCCTGAAAGGTGGCGCGGGCGATGATCGCATTGTGGCCAGCCATGGCGATGACTTGCTGGCTGGCGGCGCAGGCAAAGACGTGATGATCGGCGGCAATGGCAATGACACGTTGTATGGCGGCGATGGCAACGACAAGCTGATCGGCAATAATGACGACGACTTACTGCTGGGCGAGCTGGGCAATGACCTGCTGGTTGGCGGCGCAGGCGCGGATACGCTGGATGGGGGCGCAGGGCGTGACCGCTATCGCGGCGGCAGTGGCGAAGATGTATTTCAGTTTGTGTTTGAAGAAATCGATCGGGATCTCATTCAGGACTATCAGGCCGGCGAACGCATCGAGGTGGATGTAAGCGGGGATCTGGCTGATTATGCGGTGTCGATTGTGGACAATAAGATCAGCATCGCCTTTTTGCCGACCGGAGAGACCGCCCTGTTTTATGGCACCGGCGTCAGCCTGGATGATATCTTTCTGATCTAAGCCAGATCTCCCCCGATTTCCCCCGGGGCACAGCTGCGCTATATCTTTTGGAAAGCAAAGAATTGGGGCCGGGGCACAGTGGTGTTTTTCAAAAAGTTACAAGGGGCGCTGTCGGGGGCCGCGTCAGAGGCAGAGACTGCGCCTTTGCATCTGGCGCATGATTTTGTGGTGATTGGCGACCTGCACGGGCGGGCGGATTTGCTGGAAGGTCTGTTGCGGCAGCTTGAGACCGAGGCCCCTGGCCTGCCCCTGGTCTTTGTCGGGGATTATATTGATCGCGGCCCTGACAGCGCGGCGGTGCTGCGCCTGTTGCAGGATCTGCCCGGCGCAACCTGTCTGATGGGCAATCACGAACGCATGTGTCTGAGTTTTCTGGACCAGCCCAATCGCAATGGCGCGCGCTGGCTGCGCTATGGCGGGGCTGATACTTTGGCCAGCTATGGGGTGGCGGTGCAGCAGGATGATCGGTTGCGCGCCCGCGACCAGCTGATCGACATCATGGGCGAAGACAGCATCCATTGGATGCGCGCCCTGCCGCTGTTTGCGCGCAACGGCATGCTTTATGTCACCCATGCCGGGGCGGACCCGCGCCAGGACATTGAAACCCAAGATGAATCCAGCTTGATCTGGGAACATCCAGAGTTTGTGCGACAGCCGCGCCGCGATGGGGCCTGGCTGATCCATGGCCACACCATTGTAACCCAGCCTCTGGTGCAACAGCAGCGCATTGCCATCGACACCGGGGCCTATGCCACCGGCCGTTTGACGGCGGCGGTTTTTGCCGGCGATGACCTGCGGTTTGTACAAACCCCATAGGGCGCCGTGCCCGAGGGTGCTGCAGCTGCAAAGAGCAGGTGTGAACGATTCGAATTAAACTGTGCTTGATGAGGGCTGTGCCGTGGCCGTCTAAATATCGGCAACTATATGCCCAATTTCCGCCTTATTGTTTTGTTTCCCAAGCTTGTACAATGTGTTTCCACTCTGTATTCAAAGGGTGTTGGCTGGTTTTCCAGATCGGCCCCAAAAAAGATGTCCGCCGGGTTTTCACCACGCTGAAGGCCCATAAATACCAATAAACAAGGGGTTTTTGTCTCAAATTGAGCCACCATCGTTTGTAACGCACATCTTTTGCATTTGCAGCATTTCTGCTGCAGCTGCACAAAAAACACGCTTTAGGGCTAATCCACCTGAGCCCTTTTCTCTGAAAGACTTGCACTTTAATATGAGTGCCACATTCTTGCCATAGAGCGAGATGGCAACGACATCGAGTTAGTTTGTATGAATTTGGTTTGTGACTGGGTTAAGAGCCCGTGTTTGACTGTCGTGAAGGGATAGAGAATGGACTTTTCAGAAGCACATGTGAAAGCCTATAACGACCGCGCGAAAAAACGTGTGCAGGTAAGAAAAGCCCGCGTGAAACGCGTGATGGATCTTGTGTTGGCTGTTGTGATCCTGCCAGCGATCCTGCCGGTGATTGCGGTCTTATATGTGCTGACGCGCCGCGATGGCGGCCCGGGCTTTTTTGGCCATGTGCGCGTGGGCAAAGACAATAAGGAATTCCGCTGCTGGAAGATCCGCACCATGGTGCATAATGCCGAAGCGGTGCTGGAAGACTATCTGGCGTCCAATCCGGAAGCCGCCGCAGAATGGAACCGGGATTTCAAACTGACCAATGATCCGCGCATCACCCGTCTGGGGCGTATCCTGCGCGAAACCAGCCTGGATGAGCTGCCGCAAATCTGGAACGTTTTGCTGGGCGAAATGAGCTTTGTTGGCCCGCGTCCTGTGACCCGCAAAGAGATGTGCAAATACCAAGGTTATGAATGGTGCTACCTGTCTTCCAAGCCCGGCATCACCGGTCTGTGGCAGGTCTCTGGTCGCAATGATGTCGACTATGACGAGCGTGTGCAGATGGATATGGAATATGTCACCACCCAGTCTGTGGCCGGTGATATGAGCATCATTCTGCGCACCGCAGGGGCCGTGTTGAACCGCACCGGCCGCTAGGGGAAAGCGCGAAAATCCGCGCTGAATTCAACCAGATACCCACTAAATATTTCCTGAAAATCCGCCCCGATCTCGAGGCGGATTTTTTGCTGTTTGCGGTTCTGGCTTTGGTGTCAGGCGCGGCTGTAGCACATGTGGTCAGCACCGATTCGGTCCCGGGGAATCGATATCTGGCAGAGCCGGGCCAGAGCGGTGGAAATCACCGGTAAAACCGCCCTGTCAGACGCGAAACACTCTGTTTTATCTGCGGCAACAATGCGGCGGGATTGTGACGAAACCGCGCGCCCCTTTTCCTTGGTCTTTGTCCTGGCCTTGCAGGAAGGTCGCTGGATGACTCAACCTGTGATTGATATCCCTGACAAGGTCTTATGGCAAGATTGCAGACTGGTTGGTTTTCAATTCCAAAATGCTTGCCCCCCGGATTCTGCCCGGTGATCTGCCCCGGGGGCACAAGATCACCCAGGAATGTGCGCGTAAAATCCGACAGGCCAGAGAATGGATCCGTGCAAAAAGTGTTAACCCCCTAGAAAAACATCAATAAATTGGCAGGTTTATCTCATTTTGAGTGTAGATTTACCTGTCGGGGCCTCTGCGTGGGATCGCATTTGGGTCAAACGCCCCCTGCCAGATCTGTGGAAAGGGCCGGTGGCAATTGGCTATGGGTTTGCATTGCATAGAGAATTTTAGCCGGGGGCAGCGCTCTGCATGAAATGTTTCACGAATATCCCGTTAAAGGCGAGAAGGTTATTTTATGACCCTGCAAATGCAGTCATCAAAACCCCTGCGACTTGAGCCAGAGAGACAGCAGCGGTTTGATTTGATGGAGGTTTCTCAAAAAATTTTGCTCTGAAAATATGGCGAAAATGTGTTAAATATCTGGTTGAGAGAACCGGTCTCATATACTATCAAATTCATAATGTAACGGAGGGTAATTAAATGACTGTAATTAGTAATGGCGCAAACCTAATTCAGGGTGACAACAATGACAGCGATGTCCGTGGCCTTGGTGGCGACGATGTTGTGATCGCAGCTGGCGGCGACGACTATGTTCGTGGCGGCACCGGCAATGACAAAATCAAAGGCGGCACAGGCAATGACAACCTGGCTGGCGGCGACGGCGACGACACACTGTCCGGTGGTGACGGTGAAGATCGTCTGATCGGCGGCGAAGGCAATGACCGTCTTGCAGGTGGTAACGGCAACGACACACTGTCCGGCGGCACAGGCAACGACATGTTGTTTGGCGGCGCAGACGAAGACACATTTGTCTTTGGCGACAACTCCACAGGCAACAGCAAGATCAAAGACTTCGAAGTTGGTATCGACGAGCTGCGTCTCGAAGATGGCATTGGCATGTCTGGTTCTTCCACAACATCCAAAGGTGCTTTGATCCAGCTGGATACCGGTGGGTCCATCTTGTTTGAAGGTCTGACCGAAGCAGAAGCGATCGACCTGTTCGTCTAAGCTAAGACATTTGCCAATTTATTGGCGAGATCACCTCCGGAGTTTTCCGGGGGTGATTTTTTTTGTCTACATTTTAGGAAATTGCCGCCCATTGTGCAGGATATGGGGCCATTCCCGGCCTGTCCCCGCGCATCCGCGATAATCACTTGGTTTTCCAGAGCATTAAAACTAAACACGGGGCCGAAGACTGACGGCTTGTCACAAAGGACCGGCGGTGTCGGGCTGACGCGGCAACCTCAAACCTTTCCCCCTGGGCAATGTAGAAATTTCAATGACGCATTTGAACGGAAAACCCAAGAGCTACCGCCCAGAGATTGATGGCATGCGTGCCGTCGCTGTGATCTCGGTGATGATCTATCATTTGAAACTTCAGCTGGGCGGTGGGGTTCTGCTGGCCGGTGGGTTTTTGGGGGTGGATCTGTTCTTTGTTTTGTCTGGCTTTCTGATCACCCAAATTCTGGTGGATGAATTCAGCAAGACCGGCCAGATCAGCATTCTGCAATTTTACTGGCGACGCGCCAAACGCATCTTGCCCCCCCTGCTGTTGGTGATGGTCTGCAGCCTGCCGGTGGCCTGGTTTATGCTCTTGCCCAGCGAACTTGAGCGCTTTGCCTATTCGATCCTCAGCGCGCTGTTCTTTGTCAGCAACGCATTCTGGTTCTTTGAACTTAGCGAATATGGCGCGCAATCTGGATTGCTGCAGCCGTTTTTGCACACCTGGAGTCTGGCGATCGAAGAACAGTTCTATCTGGTCTTTCCGCCGCTTTTGATTGTGATGTTGCGGTGCTGGAGCCAGCGCATCGCGTTGTTCATTCTGATGGGCTGTCTGGTGCTGAGCCTGTTGGCGGCGCAATGGCTGACCCAGGAACATTCCGCTCTGTCATTCTATGCCCCCACCAGCCGGGCCTGGGAAATGCTGGCCGGCTCTGTGCTGGCGTTTTTGTCCCGGTCTGCGCCCAATGCCCTGCGCGGTGGGCTGCTGGATAAAATCATTCCCAGCCTGTCTTTGGCGGTGCTGTTGGGCTGCATTGTCATGCTGGATCTGGTGTCCATTCAACATCCGGGCTTTGTCACGATCCCGGTTATTTTGGCCACCAGCGGCTTGATCTGGTTCATGGCCCCGGGCGAACCGGTCACGCGGGCCCTGTCGGCCAAGCCGGTGGTCTATGTGGGCAAGCTGTCATATTCGCTGTATCTGTGGCACTTCCCGATCTTTGCCTTTGGCCGCCTGCGCGAGATTGGCACGCCGGGTTTTGTGGATATGGCGAGCTGGGTGGCGCTGACCTTTGCCCTGTCGATCACCGGCTATTATCTGATCGAGAAACCCTTTCGCTTTCGCCTGTCCGTCAAGCCTTTTGCGGGCATTGTCACCATGACGCTGGTGCCGCTGTGCCTGCTGTGTGCCCTGATCATCAGCGGCACAATTGCCCCCACCGGCAAGCTGAAAAACCTTGCGGCGCTTTACGGGGAAAACGAAATCGACAATACGGTTCTGGCCCAGGCCAGCTGGGGCCCGCTTGATGCGCTTTCGCCGGACGAAGACATCGGCTCGTGGAACGCTTTGCGCGCCTCGGAAACCGAAAAAACCGCGCTTTGGTTCACCGGTGAAAACACCCGCAAGGTGCTGATTATTGGCGATTCCCATTCCAAAGATCTGTTTAATGCGCTGAGCCTGAACAGCGATCAGTTCCCCAATACCGAATTTGCCCGCTTTAACCTGCACCGCAAATCTCTGCAGGCAGATCTGGAACTGCTGCGCGCTGCGCCCAATTTTGCCGCCAGCGATACCATCTTGATTGCCCCCAGATATTACCGTGAATATCGCACGGCTTTGGCCACCATGCTGAGCGCCCTCAAAGGGCAGGGAAAGACCCTGATTGTGGCGGGCAGCACCGCCGAATTTGATGTGGGCGGCGCCCAGCCTTTGTTTGATTGGTATCTGCGCCAAAGCGGCGATGCGGCGGCCCTTAGCAAGTTAAACACTTTGGCCCCCAAGTTCGAAGACCCGGTGGCCCGGGCGCGCAATGCGGATATTCAAGAGATTGCCGAAGCCGCAGGGGCAGGCTTTCTGTCACGCCGCAGCCTGATCTGTGATGACAGCCCAAAGGCTTGCACCATTGTGACCCCGGATCGTCTGAAGGCGATGTATGACGACACCCATTGGACGCTTGCGGGTGCCAAACTCTTTGGGCAGCGGGCTGCCAAGGCCGGATGGCTCACATCCGCGCCATGATCTTTTGCGGTTTGCGCCGCAGTGTTGACAACAGGACCAGATAGCGCCCGTGAAACGGGTGAAACAGGAGAGCAGCTATGGCGCGCAAAGCCCCATTCAAAGAACGTCTGACACGGCGTCTTTCCATTGTCGGAGGGCGCGCCCGCCGCAGCCTTCCCGGCGGTGCCCCCAAACATCGCAGCGTCTATTTTCACATGCCCAAATGTGGCGGCACGTCTTTGTCAGAGGCGATGTATGCCACAGTGCCGTTTAATGAACGCATTGGGGTGATTGATGCGGTCTCGACCCGCCGCGCGGCGGCGATGATGGAATTTGACAAGGATGACGCCTTTCTATGCCACGAGGATCTGGACACGGGCCAGCTGACCTTTGATCTGCGCGAAGGGCTGTTTTTGCAGCATATGGCCTGGGACACAGCCTTGATCCACGGCCATGTGTTCTGGTCTGAAAAAGCCCATGCACATTTTGGCGACACCTATAAATATGTCACCCTGATGCGGGATCCGGTGGCGCGTATGGTGTCCAATTACCGCATGACCCAACGCAGCGGCGTGACCCAAGGCGATCTGGATAGCTATCTGGAAAGTGATGTGGCCCGCCGCCACGCGCGGGTCTATCTGCGCTATCTGACCGGACGCAATGACATCCCCGAGGCCGAGCTGCCCGCGGCAATTGAACTGGCCAAAACACGCCTGTCGACCTTTGCTTTGGTGGGATTTCTTGAGCAGATCGAAGATTTCATGCAAAGCTACCGTGATCTGTTTGGCGTGAAGCTGCGCATGGCGCAGCTGAATTCGGCCCCGGATCGCAAACCGGATTACACCGAGGCACAAATGCAGCGTCTGACCGAGCTTTGCGCGCCTGACATCGCGCTTTATGATTTTGCCAAAACCCTTGCCTAAGAAGGGCTAGCGCCACCCCTATGACCTCAACAGCCCTCTTTCCCTCCTCTGCGGCCCCGGCAGATCGCAGCCGCGAAGGGCAGTTTTGGGCTGTGGTTGATGTGGGTTTGCTGTTTCTGGTGGTGATTGCCAGCTCTGACATGCTGGTGCATCTGGGCTTTGGCCAATCGCTGGTCTGGCTGTTGTGTTATGCCACCACCCTGCTGCGGGTGATTATGCTGTGGCCGTATTTCTTTGCCCTGATGCTGGATAACAAAGCGGTGCTGGCCTATCCGGTGGTCTGCCTGGCTTCGGTTGTCTGGTCGCTGTCCCCGGCCAGCAGCATCTCGTCGGGGGTGCAGTTGATGATGACCTTTGTCATCGCCACCTATCTTGGCTGGCGCTATTCGATCAGCGCCATCACCCGCGCCATCTTTCTTGTGCTGACCCTCGCCGTGATCCTGTCGCTGCTGCATTGGGCCACAGGGCTGTTTCCCTGGCGGGTTTACAGTCGGGCGGGCGGTCTGATGGGGGTGTTTTCGCAAAAGAACATGCTGGGGCAACGCGCCTTGTTCTGCGTGGTCGCCGCTTTGGCCATGCTGTTGATGTATAGATCCGAGGCCAGCATCAAGTTAAAACTGGCCGCGCTTGTCAGCCTGGCGCTGACCTTTGCGGCGTTGATTTTATCACAATCCATGACCTCGGTTTTGCTGGTGCCCCCCATGGCCGGGCTTTTGGCGGTGCTTTGCGTGCGGCGCATTCCCTCGAGCGTGTCCACAACCCTGATCTTTTTGACCGTCATGGCCATCGCCCTAGGACCGATATTGCTGACCGTGGCCGGGCTAGATCCGATTCAGATTGTGCTGGATGGGGTGGGCAAAGATGCCACCCTGACCGGGCGCACGGTGCTGTGGGATGTGGCCCAGGATGTGGCCGCTGAACACCCGGTGCTTGGGGTGGGCTATACGGCCTTTTGGTCGGCCCCCGATTTTGCCCACGAACGGCTTTTGACCCAACACGCCGGGGCGGTCACCAGCGTGTCCTTTCATAATTTTGTGCTCGAGATTTTTGTCTCGGCCGGCTGGGCTGGCGTGCTGGCGATGTTTTGGCTGATCTACACCGCGGGCAAACGTCTGCTGCGGCTGTTTATGCACAATGGCTCTGTGCCGGCCGCCTGTGGGCTGGTGTTTCTGTTTGCCAGCATTCTGACCTCGCTGCTGGGGCCATCGCTGTATCGGGGCCATGAGTTCATGATTGTGGTCATGGTGATGTATGCGGTCAGCGCCCAGCAAGATTGGCGCAGCCTGCATCCTCAAGGGGATAAACCGCGCGCCGCAGAGGACTTTCTGGCCCATCCTTTTTCCTCGGTGCGCGCCCGTTCTGCGCCACATATCGCCACAAATTCATCTGAAAACAAACATAAGGCTATGAAAGACAGGGCATGACAGATTTATTATCAGCCAAACGGCTGTGTATTTTACGCCTTTAAATAGCCCCTGGGAGAGCAACACCCTATGCGACTGACATCCACCCTTCTTGGCCTGAGCCTGATCTGCGCCACCCCGCTTGCTGCGGATCCATACCGGTTGGTCGTTGGGGATCAAATCACCCTGAATTACAACTTTTTGCAGACCCCAAAGACCGCGACCATCGATCTGGATGGCAATATTCGCCTGTCAGAAATCGGCAGTATTGTCGCGGATGGCAAGACCTTTGACGAGGTCGAAGCCGATGTCACCGATGCCATGGTCAAAGGTGGCTTTAGCGGCATTCCCTTTGTGTCGGTGGAAATCTCGGAATATGCCCCCATCATCGTTTCGGGCTTTATTGAACGCGGGGGCCGTTTTGACTTTGCCCCGGGCATGACTGTGGGCGTGGCTTTGGCCCTGTCTGGCGGCGCGGCAACATTGGATGCGCCCACCGGCGGCAATTCGGAATTGTCCTCTTTGGCGGCGCGGCGCCGGTCGACCACCCTGGCCACAGATATTGCCGATACCGCTGCGCGGATTTCCCGCCTTGAGGCGGCTTTGGCCGGGCCAGAGGCCCCGGTGGTTCTGCCCGAAGATCTGCAGGCGGCTGTGCCGCGCTCGGAATTGCCAGGTCTGGAAAACCGCCTGATAGCCGAGGCCAAAGTTCTGGACCGAGCCCGGCTGACCGCTGCGATATTGATCAAATCCTGGGATAAGGAAATTGCCGAAGGCCAATTGCAAATTGGCATTCTGGATGAGCGGCTTGGCCTGAAAGAAAGCACCATTGCCCGCATATCCGAAGATCTGGATGCGGCCCGCAGCCTGCAATCTCAGGGTCTGGCCACCAATACCCGCACCTCGGGCCTGGTGCAGCGTCTGGCGGATGAACGCGAAGATCTCTTGGCGATCGAAACCGCCAAGATCAACGTGCGCCGCGCGATTTCCTTGGCGGAACGCAACCGTCAAAGATACGAGTCAGATCAGCATCAAACCCGTCTCGAAGCCCTGCGCGATGCGCGCAATCTGTTAAATACCCTGCAGCAGAACTACCGTATTTCGCTGAGTGAATTGGCGCTGCTTTATGGGGATGTGAATGGTCTGGCGCTGGATGATGGCGGCATTGGCCTGCAATTCTCGATCCTGGGCCCGCGCGCCGCCCGCTTTGCCAATGAAACCGTCACCAGCAACACCGTGTTGTTGCCCGGCGATATTGTGGTGGTGGGAACCGACGTGCAAACCAGCGCGAACTAAAGGCTCTGCCGCCAGGGTTCACACAGACCAGTTTGAAAAAGACCTGCCGGTTATCTCACGAAACCGGGTGGTGTCCTCTGTCAGATCCGCCTGTATCTTGGCCAGCAGATCCGCGGGGAAAACCGGGGGTTTGCGGCTTTTGCCAAAGGCCAGCAGTCCGCGGATTTTATCGCGCATCTCGCGGCTGATCAGCGCGGTGATGCGCCGTCCCAGCGGCGATTGCGCAAAGCGTAAAATAGGCGCTGGCACCCGGGATAATTCCGCACTGTCGTTCTGGGCACCTTTGTCTTGGATCTGGCGGGCAGAGGCCCCGATATGGGTGGTGATCTGATCCATCACCGCTTGGGGGTCTTGCACCATGTCGTCAAAATCCAGCACCAAAAGCGCTTCCTTGGGGAAATGCGCCAAATACGCCTCTAGCTGGCGGGCATAAAGGCTCGCATCCAGAATATGCGCATATTCATGGCTTTCGGTAAAATCCGCCATATCAGGGTCGATATCGCCAATGATAAAGCTGTGTTTGAACTGCGACACCGCCCGTTTGACCGGATCACGCACAATATAGATCAGCCGCACATCCGGGCAGGTCTCAGCAATGCGTGCTGGCACGCCGGCAAAGTCACGCGACTTGGTGTAATTTGGGCTGGCCTCCCCCCGGATCAACGGCCTCGTTCCCCATTGATCTGAATACCACGACAGCCCATTGCCCCAGGTTTTTTCGGCGACAAAGAAATCGGTTTCCTTGTCGCGCGACATATCCACCTCGGGGTGTTCGGCGAGATAGCGATACAGGCTGGTGGTGCCTGACTTCATCGCGCCGATGATGATAAAATGCGGCAGTCTTTGATCTTGGGACATAGGGTGTCTTCTTACAATTGGGTCAGGCGGCAGATTTCTTGGCGGCGCGTTTGGCAAAAAACGCAATCAACGGCTTTTCCAGATAGATATGGGCCAAAGACCCGGCGATGGTTACAATCACAGTTATCAGCGCCAGCATGGCCAGCGGCGGGATCATCGTATGCACCTCTAGTTTGCGCAGGGGCACTGCGGCGATGTTCATCACCGGCAAATGCACGAGATAGATCGCATAAGAGGCATTGCCCAAAAAGGTCAGCCAGTTTGGCGCGGGCAGATTGCCCTGGGCCAATCCGATCACCGCCAGCGCCGCGCCAAGCCCATAGCCAAGCGGGCGAATATTTTCAGACAAGGCCATGCCCCCCATGGTTTCGGTAAGCCCAATCCCCAAAAACAGCAGGGTTCCGGCCCAGAAACTCAGCCGCGCCATGTTTTGGGACAGGTGTTTATAGACCAATGCGGCAAGGATGCCGAACAGGAACAGCAGGTTGTGCGCCTTTAGGACAAATTCAAACGGATAGGCCATCTCTGGCCAGAACGGCAGCGAGATCACACAGGCCAGCATCCAGCCGCCAAAGGCGACCATGCCCCAACGAATATGCACGATCAGCAGGGTAAACACCGCGTAAAACAACATCTCGTGCTGCAGGGTCCAGGCGATCTGCATGATCGGCCCATCGATGGTGGGAAACAGCAGATAGGATGTCAGAATGGCAAAGCCTTCGCGGGCATGTTCGGGGCCCCGGCCGGGCGCGGCAAAGTAAATCGCCAAAAGCGCGGTCAACACAACCCAATAGATGGGGTAAATCCGCAAGATGCGTTTGCGCAAAAACCGCGTGGCTTGCGCCGGTTGACCAAAGTCGCGCCGATGCACCAAGGCCATGATGAAACCAGAGAGGACAAAGAAAAACTCAACCCCGGCATAGCCAAAGTTAAAGCCGACGCCGGCACCTTCGCCATTGTAAAAGTTCTTGGGCAGCAAAAAAACATTGGCATGAAACACCGCCACCATCAGCGCGGCAACGGCACGGCCGCATTGTAATCCGTTTAACATTGCTCTGTCCTTGTCATACCGCTTACCTTACCTACCCGTCGCTTTGGATTAACTGCCATAAAGCGCCCGTTGTCGCACATTCAAACAGCCCGCACAGACGCCGGCGTGCATGGTGCCGCGCATCAGCCAAAAGGCGCGGCGGTCTTGCGCCCCAAAGGCCAGGCCGGCGCGCAGGAAACTATAGGCAGATTTCAGCGATGCCAGAACCAACAGCTTGGCCCGTGCCGGCAGACCATGGGCCGAGGCCGCATAGCTTTGACCAATGCGGAACCGGCGGCGCAGCAGCCAGCCGAGGCTCAGGCGCGCAGGCGGCACATCTTCGCTGACAATAGAGGCATCTGCGATGGCATAGCTGGCGCCCATCTGGCGCAGGCGGAAAAAGAATTCGGTGTCTTCGCCGCCAGATCGACCCCGTTCCAGCGCAAAACGTTCGTCCCGCCAGGGGGCATCCCCCCAGCGCAGCAGCGCATTACAGGTATGGCCGGTTTCCACCACATCGCCGCGCGGCGCGGCAAATTGCGAATGAAAGTCGCCTTTGATCATCCAATCCGGCGCGTCGGGTCCATAGTTAGCCCGGCTATGGCCAAAGACCGCATCGGCATTTGTCTCTTGCTGACGGTCCACCAGCGCCACCAGCCAAGTGGGCTCAACCACCTCATCGTCATCCAGAAAGGCGATCCAATCGCCATCCGCCGCATCCAGCCCCGCATTGCGGGCAATCGAGATATTGGCTCCGGGCGCATGTCTATAGGTCACGGGGCGTGTCATGGTCGCGGCCGTGCTTTCCACGCGCTCTTGGGCGGTGGCTGTATCGTCATTGTCGATCACGATGATACGCAGCTCGGCCCCCTGGGGCACATCCGCCGCCTCGATGGATTTCAGGGTTTCCACCACAAAGGGACGGCGAAAGGTACAGATGCAAATATCAATCTTCATGATGTCGGCCCCTTTGTCAGATAACGCTGGATCAAGAACCCTGCCCCCCAGGCCTGATGCATCGCCAATAGCGCAGGCCCGGCCCAAAGCGCGCATAGGCTGCGATGTTTCAAGAGCAACTGCAGCGACATCGCCGCCAGCAGTCCCAGATAAAGCAGCGGCAAAATCAGCAATTTGGGCCAGAACAGAGCCAAAATCAGCGAGACCATATTCACCAATAAAATCACCGGCGGCACCATCTGGCGCAGCTTTGGCCTCATGCCATGGGTTTGAATGGTCTGGGCGCGGCCCTTGCCATAGCGCCAATATTGCTTGGCCAGCTTGCCCAGGCTGGGGCGCATCACGTAATCCAGCCGGATCGTGGCATCCAGCCAGATCTTGCCGCCGGCCAAGCCAATCCGGTGATCCAGCTCGGCGTCCTCATTGGCGACAAAACCCGTGTTATAGCCGCCGGTCTTGCGCCAGATGTCCAAATCAAAGCCCGCGTGATGGCCATGTTCCACATAACCAGAGACTGTTCCACCGCGATGGCCTGATCCACCAGAGCCAAGTTTTGTCTCCAGCGACCAGGCAGAGCCACGCTGAAAACAACTGTCGCCCACGGAATCCATCACCGTGGCCAGCGCCGCCACATCCTGTTTCAGCAAGCTGTCAGCCACCCGCAGCACATAGCCCGGCTTATAGTGGGAATGCGCATCCACCCGCACCAGAATGCGGTGCTGCGGCTCGGCGCAATCCGTGACCACTTTGTTGACCGCCGCAGCCTGTAATTTATCGGGATTGTCGATCAGGTGAATATTGGGGTGCCGCGCGCCATAGTCGCGCACAATGTCACAGGTGGCATCCGTGCTGCCACCATCCGCCACCACAATTTTCACCTCTGCCATCTGTGGCGCATCGCGCAAAAGCGCCTCTAGCGTGTCGGCAATATGGGTCGCTTCGTTTAATGTGGGGATCGCAACCAAAATGGTTTCAGGGGCCGCATGGGTGCAGTGATAGACCATCTTAAAGCCCCTCTTGTACGGTGGTGATGACATCTTGGATGTCGTCATTTGATTGCACAAAATCCCGATCCGGCCGCGCGAGCAAAGCTTGGCCCTTGGCCGCAATCGTCTCTATGGATAGGCTCTGTAACAGCGCAATCAGCTGATCTGGCTCTGGCGCATCAATGGCCCAGCCCAGATCATCCTCGGCCACGCGACGCCCGGTTTCGGTGCTGGCAACTGCAATGCTGGGGCAACCGGCCCAACTGGCCTCATAGATGCGATTGGGCAAAAGCCAGTCAGAATTATTGCCACTTTGCCAAAGGTCTTGCGCCCAGACCACATCACAGGTGCCATAGATCTGCGCCAGATCCTGCGGATAGTCATAAGCCCCGTGATAGATCATATTGGCGCGTGCATTGATGGTTTCATCAAAGCCCGCCAGCGCATGGTGATGCACAATGCCGTGGATATGGATTTCAACCTGCGCGCCCAAGTGATCCGCCACCGCCGCCAGCAATTTCAAACTGGGGGCGCAGCGAATGGTGCCAACCCAGCCAATTCTGATCGGGTGATCGGCCCTGCGCGGCGCGCGTGCCTTGGGCCGCTCTGGCAAAGCCGCGCCGGCGGCCAGTTTGTTCTCCCACAAGGCCCAGGGGCCGTCATAGCCTTGCAGAGGCTCAAAATACTGTCTGACAAAGCCCGGAGACGAGACCACCAGCATCTGGGTGCGCCGCAGTAAAAACCGTTCAGCCGCGCGCATCAGGCGGCTTTTGCCCCCCTGCCCGCACAGCGATCCGTTGATGTCCAGACATTCATAGACCAGCGGCGTCTGGCTGGCCCCGGCCAAAGCGCGCGCGGCCCAGGCGATGGCCAGCATATCCATATTGCGCGCAAAGATCATATCTGCCGCACGGATGCGGGCGCGATGGCGGGCCATTTTCAGGATGGATTTTGCCACCACCATCACCCGTTTGGGCAGGTTTTCGTTTTCCGTGTCGTAAAGATGGGTGTTGGGCCAATCGGGTTGAAAATCGGCATTCATATTGTCGCGCCGCATGGTGAAACTATGCACATCATGCCCCAAAGCCGCCATCGCCCGGATGCGGCGGATCTGCGAGATCTCGGCCACGTCAAAGCCAAACACTTCGATCTTGGCGGCGGCCAAGGCCGGGCTTTGGGCCGGCTGTTCTGGCATGGATTCTGGCGTGGAAAGGGGCATATCAGCGGTTTGCAAGGCTCTGTTCCTGAGGTTTGGCAACGGGGGGTTTGGGCAAAAAGAGCTTATTCAGAGTCTTTTGCAGCGGGTGTTCGCCATATTTATAAATCGCCAGCCCCATAAAGCAGACCAAGACCAAGGTCAGGACGATAAAGCCAAACGCCGCCGGGGTGGAATGCAGGCCGGGCAGCCGGGTCCAGGCCTCTCCCATCGGCACCAGCAAAAACAGATGGAACAGATAAATCGCATAGCTGGCATCCCCCAGCCGCTCTAGCCACGGCAGATGTGGCACGCGGCGTCCCAGCCCCACAGCCCCCAGGGTGATCAGCACCGCCGGCCCGCCAAAGACCAGCGCGCGATGGGCCAGATCAGCATCATCCACATGGGTGCCAAAGGTTATCAGCAGGCCAAAACCCGCCAAGAGCAACAGCAGATTACGCGCCACAGATCCGGGGCGGCGCTTCCACAGCTCGGCAATCAGACAGCCGCCCAGAAATTCCAACAACAAGGGGCTGGTATAGGTCACGGCCCAGGCCTGGTTTGGGTCCAGCCAGAACCCAGCCCCAACCAGCCCTAAAAACAACGCCACCAGCAGCCCAAGCCGCTGTTTTGTGGCCACCAGCAAAGCCGCGGCAAAGACCAGATAAAAGAACATCTCATAGGTCAGGGTCCAACCGGGCACCAACACTGGCCAGATCCGGGTCTCAAAGGTTGGGCTGTAATGCGGGAAAAACGCCAACGACCCCAGCACATGGGGTGTGGTGACGGTGATCCAATTGTAATTTAACACCGAGACCACCGCGACCCAGACCAGAATGGCCACCCAATAGGGCGGCGCAATGCGAATGAGGCGGCGCAGCAGAAAGCCGATGGGATCAGAGGGTTTGTTGTGGCTGATGCTCCACATGATGAAGCCGCTGATCACAAAAAACAGATCCACACCCGCATGGCCTAGGGACAATCCGGTTGTCACCATGTCAGGCAACGCCTCTTGCACGCGTTTGCCCGCATGCAGCGCCACAACCGCCAGAGCCGCCAAGGCCCGCAAATACTGAATTGTATAAACTCGGTTCATCGTCCTGACCATGCTCCTGGTCGCTGTGCCAAACGATCTGCTGCCCCATTGCGCGGTGCAATGGGGCAGAGTGCCATTAGGCGTAATAGTAATCCGCGATCTCGTGGCGGTTGTAAGATCGGTATTTCTTTAGATTGGCGCGGGTAAAGAGCACCCCAAAGAAATCATCCCGGTGTAACCCGCTTTTCTTCAGCGATGACATCACTTGATCCTGCGGGGTGGTGCCCCATTTGATCGCATAGATCACCCGGTCACAAAGACGGGCCAGCAATTGCGTGTCCGCAGCCCCCTGCACCGGCGGCAGATCAACAATCACATAGTCAAAATGCTGGCGCAGATACCGCAACAAGGCCGCCAGCCCTTCGGCGTCCCGTGGTGTGGGAGGGGGAATGCTGCCCGCTCCCAGATTGCCAATCAGGTGCAGACCAGGGAATTCCGGGATGGCGCTGAGATTGCTCAGGGCGCCCTCTGGATCCTGCAGGAAAGACGCCAGACGGTTGTTGCTGGGCAAAACCGTGTTCACCAGCCGCGACATCTCATGCGAGATCAAATCCATATCCACCAGCACGACTTTTTCATTCTGCCGCGCCAGGAAGGTGGCAAAGTTAAAGGCGGTTGTGGTTTTACCCTCGTCGCGCACCGAAGAGGTAAAGCCCAGAATAATACCCTCTCCCTTGGTGGAGAATTGCTCTTTTTGCAACGCCAGCTTTACGTGAATGCTGCGCATGCTTTCGGCGCTCACCGAGGTGGGCCAGACCGCTGCAAAATCAAGTTTCCGGGCGGCTTTTGAGAGTTTCTTCCAGCGTTTGCCGCGTTGGACCCGCTGGCGTTGAGTGGGGGGCGTGGCGCGTTGATCTGATTCAAACGCCGGGATCACCCCAAGGAAAGGCAGGCCCAGTTTGCGGGTCACATCCGTATGGGTGCGAAAGCTTTGATCCAGCGCTTCCAGCACAAAGATCGCCCCGATCGCAATCACCAAGCCCGCAAAAACCGCCAAGATCACCACCCGACGGGATTTTGGCGAAGACTTTGCTCCGGGCACCACCGCCCAGCCAATGACCCGCGCCGAGCTGGCATCAAAGGTCAAAAGCTGCGAGGTGCTGTTGAATTCTTCCAGCAGCCGCTCATAAAGTTCGCGCTTGGCATTGGCTTCGCGTTCCAGATTGCGCAGTTCCAGGGTCTTTTCGGTGTCATCACCATAGGCGTCGCGCAGATCGGCAATCACTTTTTCCGTGGCCAGAACCTGACGGTTCATCGCCTCGCCCTGGGCGCGCAGACGCGATTGAATTTGGCTGTATTCGCCAATGATCAGCGCCTGGGTCTGGTCTTTTTGCTGGCGCACCCCGCGCACGGCGGGCGCGGCCTCGTCCCAGATCAACAGCAGCTCTTGTTCCTGTTGCTGCAACTCGGCAAAGCGCGCCTCAAAATCTGCCAGCGCCTTGGTGCGCTCTTCAAGCGGCACCTGGACGGCTTCGATTTCATTGGCGGCAATCTGTTCTGACAGCTGCTGGGCCTGCACTTCGATGGTCAAGGCCTGGCCCCGCAGCTTCACAAGCTCGCCAATGGCAGCATTCAAAGCAATCTCTGTGGGCAACAACGCCCCTTCTGGGGTCAGCAAATCATTGGCACGGCGATAGCTGGCCACCGCGGATTCCGCCGCGCGCACCCCATCTCTCAGCTCGTCAATACGGTCAGACAACCACACTTGATTGCGCTCGATCATCTCGACATTCTGCTTGCCGGATTGGTGCAGGTATTCCTTGATCAGCGTATTGACCGCACGCGGGGCAAATTCCAGATTGGAGGAAGAATAAGAAATATCGACAACAAAGCTGTCCCCGGCGCGTTGCACTTTCAGATTGCGCACAAATTTGCGACGCTGCGCTTCGATGCGGCGCTCTTCGCGGGCCGCATCGGTCAAGGCCGCCCCGGTGTCATCGCTTTGGCCGCCAATGCCCAATTTGGCCAGCAACTTTTGTTTCAAAGAGGGCACCAGAACGGTTTCCCCATCCAGCCCCAGGGCGCGCATGGTGTTGGTGGTGACCTCGCGAGAGGACAGCACCCGCAGCTCGCTGTCGACTGTCAGCGCATCTGACATCAACAGGCCGGGCATCATCTGGCCGCCGCTTTCGGGGTTCTGCCCCACACGGGGGTCAATCAGGATCGCGCCATTTGCCGTATAGGTCGGCGTGGCATTCGCCACATAGAAAATCGCCAGCAAGACCGAGATCACCAGGGTGGAAAATACAATCAGCCAGCGGCGACGTAATTTTGCCAGCATTTCCCGGAGCACCTCACCCAGATCAATGGAGGGCAGGAAATTATCGCGGTTTGACGGGTCTTGATGCACGGGCGGAACTCGATCCAAATTCATGTGTTACTCAAAATAACCCGCCCGGACCGCAGACCCAACACAGAAGAGTCCGCCGCCTGACAGGCAACGACATAACATGCTTTGCATGTCACGCTTATTGGCATCCCTCTAGACGATTTCCAAAGTTAAACCAAACCACATTTCAGCCAAGGCAAGTCATTGTCCCCGTTTCATGCACAAAGCGGGCAAATTGACGGTATGATTGCGGTTTTTTAGCTATTTTCTGGGCGTTTTGTTGCCCACAAGCTGGCCATAGAGGTGTCCACATGGGCATTTTTCAGACTGACTCGCCACAGCAAAGCCTGTTGCAAGAGATAGCTCATCCCGGCCCCGGCTGCGGCGCCGTTCACCGCCCCAATCCAGCCACCAAGGACCGTGGCCCCCACCAGAACCGCAGCGCTGATGCCCGCCACCCAAAACACCGCCGCCTGCCGGCCAGTGACATTCAAAACGATCTGGGCCGGGCCAAATAGCGCCTCGGCCGCCGGCACCAGCATCAGGATGAACAGCGGCACAAACACCACCTGATAGGCCGGCCCAAACACCGCCAAAATCGGCTCGCCAAACAGCGCCAACAGGCCACAGCCCAGCACCAGCGCCACCAGCTTTAGCTTGGCGGCGGTCTTCACCAGATGCGCCACACGGGTCAGATTTTTGTTTTGCAAGGCTTTGGACAGCTGCGGGCTGAGGGCAATATCCACCGCCTTCATGCTAAAATAGGCCAGGCTCATCAACGACAGCGCCAGGGCCAGATACCCCACCTCGGCCGCGCCCAGTACCAGGCCAGCGCTGGCCACAATGACATGTTTCAGATTGTCCCGCAGCACCAGAAGCGGGGCCATCATCGCCCCGGTGCCCAGCCAGCTGCGCCGCGCGCTGAAATCGGGGGTGGCCTCGGTGGCATCCGCAAAGGTCTTGCGCAGCAAAAACGCCTGCAACAGGGCGGTCAGCACAAAGGCCAGCAGCAATAAAACCATCAACAGGCTGGGGCCCACCTGCACGCCGCTCAGCCAGACCAGGCCCAGCAACAGACAAATGACGCCGGGGCGCGCCAACATGATTGGCAGGCCGCCGCGCAGCACCTGACCCAGGGCGGTGGCATGGCGCGCATAAACCCGGGTCAGCGCCACAATCGGGGCCGCCAGCAGGGCCAAAATCAACACCTGCGCGGTTTGCCCGGCAAGATCCAACAGCCCCAAGGCCCAAAGCCCCAGACAGCTCAGCGCCGCCAGCACCGACATGGCCAGAATAATGCTGCGGTTAAAGCGGATGAACCCCGCCATCAGCCCAAGCTTATCGGCCTCGCGATAGTGCACCAGATATTTGATCGAGCCGGATTCCACATTCAGCGCCAGACCAATCGACAACAGCATGGTCCAGGCAAAACCCGTCATCACCAGACCAAACTCTGCCGGGGTCGCAAGCCGCGCCAACAGCAAAGTATAGCCCAGGGTCAGCAGGTTCCCGCCCACGCGCCCCCCCACCAGCGACAGCGCCTTTTTCAGGATGCCTTTGAGCGAAGAAGACCCATAAGAGTCAGCCGATTTTTCTGATTGCGACGTCATGCGAAACCCAATTTTACCTTTCAAAGCCGTCTGATTTTTGCCTCACATACAAAACCTTTTGGCAAAAAATGTGACATGCTTGGAGACGGTGCCGCCTTTACATATACTAAGTCAGAATGAATGACAGCGGTAAGACCAGCCTTTGAAATGTCACCGACCTTTGGGGAAAACCTTTATGCGTATGCAAGTGATGGCAGTGCTTTTGGCACTGGTGGCAAAAACCGCGATGGCAGGCCCTGACCTGAGCGGCACGCTGCCCATTCTGGACGAAAGCTTTCAACAGGGGCTCAACCGGTATGACGGGCGCTCTGGCCTGTGGTCCACCCTGCCCCGGCGCGGTCAGTTGATGACCAATGCTGATGAAACCGTCTTTTTGGATTACGGCGTGCTGGGGGCGGCCGAAGATGCGGTGCTGGCACCGCTGCATGCGGTGACCGACGAGGGGCTGGCCCTGCGCACCGTGGCCTTGCCTGACAGCGTGAAACCCGCCCTGCGCCATTATATGACGGCCACAGGTCAGGGCAAACGCGCCGATAAGATCCGGTTTGCCAGCGGTGAAATCACCACCGCCCATACCTGGGCCCAGACCTATGGTTATTTTGAGGTTCAGGCCCGTATTCCCCGGGGCAAAGGCCGCTGGCCTGCCTTTTGGATGACCTTTGCCGGCATTGGCTGGCCCCCCGAGATCGATATCTTTGAGGCCTATGGGGCCGGGATCGGCACGCGCACCAAAAAGGACAATACCTTTAACACCGCGGTGTTTTTTGACACCTTTGATGCGGATCAGAATCCCACCCATAGCGTGGGGATCAAAAACCCCTTTGCCGCCACCGCCGAAGGCCGCACTCCCAAGGTGCGCAAACGCGGCAATCGCAACATCTATAACTTCCATCAAATCCAAAAACCGCGGGCGGATTTTGGGGCCAATATCTATGATGATTTTCACACCTATGCGGCGCTGTGGACCGCCGAACATGTGATTTTCTATTTTGGCAAAACCCGCGATGACCTGCAGGAAATCTATCGCACCCCCACCCCCGAAGATGTGCACGAGCCGATGTTTCTGATCGCCAATGATCAGTTCACCGCCCGGGGCGGCTGGTGGGGGGCGGATGAAAAGACCCTGAAAGAGACCCTGGACCCGGAGAATGCCTTTATGCTGCGCAATATCACCGTGCGCGCCTTGCAGCCTGCGGTGACCCTGCGCATGCAGGACGGCGATTTGGTCAAAGACCCACGCGGCACAACCATTCTGGACACCAAGGGAGACGACGTGATTGTGCCCGGCGGCGGGTTTGACGTGCTGTCGCTGTCTGGCGGTCAGGATCTGCTGCGGCTGCGGCGCGACCGGCACAATAAGATCATTCTGGGCTTTGGCCCTGATGACCGGTTGCTGCTGGAAGGCTATCCCTTTGAGGATGCCGCTGATGCGCTGTCGCGCCTGACCCAAGTAGGAGAGGATGTCTGGCTGCCCAGCGGTGCTGACCCGGCCTGGCCGCATACGTTGATCTTCCGCGACACCCAGGTGGATCGGTTTGATGCGGCGCAATTTGAGGTGGTCTGGCCGATTGGCCGCGACATCTGGGTGGCCGAAGCCGCCCGCGCGACCCGCCCGGAATTTGACCAGGACAATGATGGCAAGCTGGCGGCCAAAGGCCCCGGGGCCTGGCTGAATGACCGCAGCGCCCCGGTGCAGATCACCGGCAGCCTGGGCACCGACCGCTTCATTGTCTCGCATCGAGAAACCCGCATCACCGAGCCCGAAAAAGGCGGCATTGATACGTTGATCACCTGGGTGGATTACACCGTGCCCCAACATATCGAACGCGCCATCGCCCGGGGCGACAACACCCGTCTGCGCGGCGGTGGCCCCTTTGGGCAACGTCTGGAGGCCGAAGCCACCCGAGTGTTTCTGGTGGGCGGCACCGGCAACGATCTTTATGTGATTGCGCCTGCGGCGAAATTTGTCACCGTCAACATCAGTGCCAACGGCGGCCATGACCGTCTGCGCGGCTTTGGCGCGGGGCACCGGCTGGCGATTGCCTCACAATTGCGGGCCCGGTCTGACCAATGGCAGTTGTTTACAGATCCCGAGGGCATGCGGGTGGATTTTGGTGACAATCAATCCCTGCTGGTCGAAGATATTGACCACGCCACCCTCAAACGGCTGCTGGGCCTGTCGTGATGCTTTATTTTCTGCGCCGCAGCGGATACAGAGCAGAGATAGGATTTGGGTAACGAGCGGAATTCGGCATGAGACAGTTTCAAGCAAGTTTTATCGGTATTGGGGCGCAAAAATGCGCCTCCACATGGCTGTATGGCGTCCTGCAACAATGCCCCGAGGTGTTTGTCAGCGACGAAAAAGAAGTTGATTTCTTCAGCTATTATTTTGACCGCGGCTATGAGTGGTATGAACGCAATTTTGCCTCTGAGACCGCGCATCAGCACCGCGGTGAAATCTCGCCATCCTATTTTATCCACGCGGATGCCCCCGCACGGGCGGCGGCTTATAATCCGAATTTGCATGTGTTTGTCACCCTGCGCGACCCGATCAAACGCGCCTTTTCAAACCATCTGCACGAGGCGCGCAAAGGCCATATCAGCGGCGTAAACCTGACCTTTGAAACCGCGCTGGACAACAATCCGCTGTACCGCGACCAGGGCCGCTATGCCACGCATCTCAGCCGCTGGATGGATCACTTTCCGCGGGAACAGATCCATGTGATGTTCCAAGAGGAAATCCTGGCGGATCGCGCCACAATGGCGCGTCAGGCCACCGATATTCTGGGACTGAAACCGCTGGATGATTTTCTGGACCTGAAAGCCAATGAAAGCGTGCGCTATCGCAACGCCGCCGTTGGCGAGACCCTGTGGAAGGTCGGCAGCTATGCCCGCCGTCACGGCATGGGACGTTTGGTGGAAACCGTCAAATCCGCCCCCGGCATCAAACAAATGCGCAACGCCAACCGGGAATCCATGCGCGATGCGGTGGTCCCGATGGCAGCGGATACCGAGGCGGCGCTGACAGACTATTATGCCAAAGAGGTCACCCAGCTTGAGGCATTGATCAAGCGCCCGGTGCCCTGGGAGCGCTTTCGCGCCACAGAAACCGCTTAAATCACCCCGCCCAAAACGCCAAAGGCCCGGTCAGATCGCTGACCGGGCCTTTGGTATTTTATCATCTGCCTTTAAAGCGTTTCGCCTCTTAATGGGTGGGCGTTTTGAAATCAACTTGCTGCCTCAAGTTAATCTCCAAACGCTTTAGGCAAAGATCAGGATGTCATCAGACTGTTGGTTGATGGCCAGACTGTCGATGCCATCGCCCAGCACCTTGGCCAGACGCAGGGTTTCGCCATCCACATCGATCTGCAGGAAGGTGGCCCCACCTTTCACAACCAGCTCCGCCTCGGTGGCCCCAGAGGCGCTTAGGCCGGTCACAAGAATGCGGTCCCCTTCGGCGGCATTAAAGTCTTGGATCACATCCATGTCGCCAGCGTCACTGATATCAAAGATAAAGGTATCCGCACCGGCCCCGCCGCGCAGCACATTGCGCCCTTCGCCACCGTTCAGAAAGTCATCTCCGTCACCGCCAACCAACTTGTCACGGCCATCGCCGCCCTCAAGGCTGTCATGGCCCGCGCCGCCGATCAACACGTCATTATCCGCGCCACCGATCAGGGTGTCATGGCCTGCGCCGCCAGCCAGCTTGTCATCGCCAGAGCCGCCCAGAACACGGTCATCCCCGCCGCCGCTCAGAAGCGTGTCGTTACCGGCCCCACCATTCAGGCGATCATCGCCGTTCAGACCATAAAGCGTGTCATTGCCAGCAGCCCCACTCATATCATCATCACCCCGGCTGCCGCGCAAACGGTCATTGCCAGATGTGCCCACAAAGGTCTCGTCAAACACCGGCTCTGTCGCAGGCGGTTCCGTGGCAGGGGGTTCCGTTGCCGGAGGCTCTGTGGCCGGTGGTTCCGTGGCTGGGGGTTCCGTTGCAGGCGGTTCCGTGGCCGGAGGCTCTGTCGCAGGCGGTTCCGTGGCCGGAGGTTCGGTCGCTGGAGGTTCTGTTGCAGCGGGGGCGGTTGCCGGTTCGTCATTTGCGCCAAACAGATTTTTCAGCTCGGCAAAAGAATAGCTCACATTGCTAAAGGTAAAGCGCTCGATGCCAATCACCGCACTTAAGCCACTGTCCACCAGACCCAGCATAAAGGTGCCCGCCTGGGTGAAGTAACCCGAGACCAGATTGAAGCTTACAGAAAAGCTCAGCGTGTCTGTGCCAGAGCCGCCATTTAACGTGTCATTGCCCGCGCTATAATGCAGCGTGTCATTGCCACGGCCGGCTTCAATCAGGTTGTCCCCGGCATTGCCGGTCAGCACGTCCCGGCCATCCCCAGAGAAAATATTCTCGATCCGCCCTGGGTTTTTCACGGTCAGGGTCACACCGGCGATCTTGGTGGGGCCATTGCCGCTCAGATCGATGATGCTGTTTGAGGTGACCGCCGCGGCGTTGATCGCATCGGTGCCGCCATCTGTGTCGTTCAGAATGCTGCGCTCTGCCAGATCCGAGCCGTTATAAAGACTGCCGAACTCATCGGTATACACATAGGTGTCATCTGCGTGATCATCGGCATCGCCATTCAGGGTCAGGGTCACGTTGCCCAGCACACCTGTCATCGGCCTGCCGCTGCCATCTGTGGCATCCGGGTTGCGGTTATAGACATCCACGGTCCAGTCCCCCGCCCCCATCTCGCCCATCGAGGCCACAGAGGTGAAGGTGAAATTGCGCACGCCGCCAATGTAATGGGTGTCATCTTGTGCATAAACCAAACGCACCGTGGTGCCATCCGGGCTG
Organism: Cognatishimia sp. WU-CL00825; assembly: GCF_040364665.1. Taxonomy (NCBI): domain Bacteria; kingdom Pseudomonadati; phylum Pseudomonadota; class Alphaproteobacteria; order Rhodobacterales; family Paracoccaceae; genus Cognatishimia; species Cognatishimia sp. WU-CL00825. The sequence goes on along the minus strand of NZ_BAABWX010000008.1, from coordinate 9,312 downwards.
GTCAGGTAAATGTCCAGATCGCCGGTATTGGCCCATTTCAGATCCATCGACAGCTGCACATGTTCAACCTGAATGGCATCGGTGACATTCAGCTCAAACGAAATATGATCATTGCTGCCCGCGGTCATGGTGGCACCGCTGGTTTCTTGGATCACCACCGTGTCACGATTGGCTGCGGTCTGCTGTGCTGTCCAGGTTTCTGCCAGGCGCACCGCCGCATGGGCATTCACAAAACCATAGCCAAAGCTGTCGCTGAAATGCATGCCGCCGCCGTTGAAATTGCCCGCGCCATTGGTCAGCCAGCCATCGCCATGCAATGGGTCATCAGACAGGCCTTCGCGTTTGGCCGAAAGCGCCAGAATTTGTTGGATATCGCGGTAGCCCAACTCTGGGTTGGCCTCCAGCATCAGGCCAATGACGGCAGAAACCGCAGGGGCGGCAAAAGACGTGCCCGTGGCATCGGTAAAGCGGTTGTTGGGTGTGGTGGTATAAACGTCATCCCCCGCCGCAGAGACCAGAACATTGGCCCCAATGCTTGAGCCTGCCCAGATGGAACCGTCTTTTTCAACCGCGCCAACAGAGATGCTATAGGGGGAGTTTTGGAAATTGTGATAATTTGAAGAGCCATCAGCCCCGGCGTTGCCCGCGGAAAAAACAATCGAGGTCCCCAAACCATCGCGTCCTGTTTCGGCGACAAATTCCAGCGCCTCTGCCATGGCGGCATTTTCAGCCCGGCCAAAGTTGTCGCCAAAATTCCGCGAAAAGCTCCAGCTGTTGTTCACCACATCGACCTCGGCCCCGGCCCGCAAAGCGGCCACAACCTGATCGATGACATTACTGCTGCTGTAATCAATGCCCAGACCCACCAAAGTGGCGTCTGCGGCAATGCCCACGCTGCCGGTGCCATTGCCCCCCTCGGCGGCAATCACCCCAGCCACCATGGTGCCATGGCTGTTGCCAAAACTCTTGGAGTTGATGGAAATGTCACCTGTTTCCAGGGCAAAGTTGTAATCAAGCGTGCTGTCGTAGGCGGCAGAGAGTTCCTTGTGATTGAAGTCAATCTGCGAGTCGACGACGCCAATCTTGACGCCTTCGCCGGTGTAATCCGCCCAGACCGCTTCCAAGCCCATGCTGAGATGTGACTGGCTCGAGCTTGCAAAATACCAGCTCCGATCCGTGTTTGTATCAGACAGCAGCCTGTCGACTGTTTCTGAAGATCCCATCGGCGATACAATTGCCATCCGTCTTTACTCCTAATCAGCCGCGCTAAGGTGGCAGGCGCGGCGCCCTACTCTGCGAAACCTCCCATCGCGAGCAGCGGATGGGCGTGGTGGTTTCGCGTCAGAGAAAAAATTGGCAGCCAATCTCGGCGAGATCGTGTCGGGCAAAAGGCTTTTTACGGCGCAACAGCCCCAAAGCGGCCTGTCTGGGATCACAGCTTTCAGGAAAGGCCTGTTTTTGTTGGCGCGGGCCGCGTTAAGGATTTTGTCAATTCTGTGACCAAGCCCCTAGGCGGGGCGGCAAGTCCGGCTCATCTCCGCAGGGCGGGGGCAAACATTGTTGCCAAAATCGAATGAATAGCGAAAAAACCCTATAAAATGTGACATATGGACTACAATCGCGTGGAATCAGCCGACTCGACAGCGCCATGACTCTGTTGCATTTAGGAATGAGACTATCGTTACAAAAAACAAACCGGTGCGCACCGAGCGGAAATGATACTGACATGAAATCTCTTTTGACCCTCGCCTCGATGGTATTCGTGGCCTCCTGCGCCATCGTAGGACCCAATTATGAGCCACCTCAGATCGAGTTGGCCAAACATTATGCCTTTGCCAATTCCCCAGAGCTGGAGAACGCCGCATTTGATCGCTGGTGGAGCACCTTCCACGATCCGGTTCTGGACAGCTATATGGAGCAGGGCCTGACCAATGGGCTGAACATCAAGCTGGCCCAGGAACGTATCATCGAAGCGCAATCGCTGTTCCGGGCCGCCGGCGGCAAAAGCCGCCTGCCCGCGCAATTGTCCGGCAATGGCACCGCCGCAGTTGGCATCAGCGAAACCGGCGGCGTGCGCACCGAGAGCGAAACCGCCAGCCTGGGTGCCACCTTTGTCTTTGATCTGTTTGGCGGCGTGGCCCGTGGTATCGAACAGGCCGGAGCAGAATTGGACGCGGCCTTTTACAATGCGCAAACCGTGCGCCTGGCCTATCAGTCCGAACTGGTCGCCGCCTATATCGAGACCCGCTATTATCAGACCGCCATCAACCTGGCCCGCCGCAGCATTGCCAACCGCCAGCGCACATTGGGCCTGGTGCAGGAACGGGTGGACGCCAATGTGGCCACCGTATTGGAAAGCTCGCGCGCCGAGGCCGAGCTGTCTTTGGTGCGCGCTGATCTGCCAAGCCTGCAAATTGGCTTTGAAAGCAATGCGGTGCGTCTGGCAACCCTGCTGACCGAACCAACCCAATCGGTGATCAAACATCTGCAAGCCACCCATAAGGGCATTCCAAACCCAACCCATAAATTCGCCCCCGGCGTGCCGGCCAACCTGCTGCGCAACCGCCCGGACATCATGTCCGCCGAACGCACTTTGGCCGCCCGCATGGCCGCCGTTGGCGTCAGCGAAGCCGCGCTTTATCCCTCGCTCAGCCTGGGCGGGTCGATCCGCGCCTCTTCCACCGCAGATAACACCCTGCAGATCGGGCCCAGTCTGACCATTCCGCTGCTCAGCCGCCCTCGGTTGCTGATCAATCGGGATGCCGCCATTTCGCGCGCCAAACAGGCTGAGATCTCTTGGCATGTCACCGCCCGGGCCGCGGTCTCTGAGGTCGAACAGACCCTGTCGCGGGCCCGCAACCGACGCACCGAGATCAATGCTTTGACCCAGGCGTCGCGCAATTACACCCGCCTGACCCGCCTGTCTGGGGAATCCTTTGAGCTGGGGGCCAGCACATTGCTGGAACTGCTGGATGCACAGGAAAATGTCTCCAGTGCCGCCAACGCCCTGGCCCGCGCCCGCCGCGCCTATGCTTTGGCCATTGCAGAGCTCTCGGTCTCGACCGGCCACGGTGCCCGGGTGGGCGAAACGCCCGCCGCTGCCAGCACAGATGCGGTGGCGCAATTGGACAGCACAAAGCCCTAAGCGCTTTATAGGCTTATTTCAGACCTATTGGGCCGGGATTTCCCGGCCCTTTTCTATGGTGTCAGATCGGTGCTCTGCCTCTGATTTTACTGTGCTTTTCCGTCACACCCGGCCGCACACCGGACCCAAAGCCCATAGGGCTTTGTTTTTATGGGCTAAAATTTCCTTAGGGAAATAGCTTAGGCGCGCTACACTTCTGACAAGAATAAAAATTCAAGCACAGCCATAGGTTGTGTAATTGGAAACATCGAGGAGGAGTAGGCGCATGATAGGATATCTTGCTATTGCTTTCATTGCGGGCAGCAGCACCGCCATAACCATGTTGATGACCGGCTGGGGCATTTTGCCCGCGCTGATCGGCTATAGTCTGGGGGGGGCCATGAGCATCGCGCTTTTTGCGCTTTTGATGCTGGGGCAACACAGAAAAGACTAAGGCCAAAACCTGGCCAACAGACCCTATGGGTCAGAGGGGCCAAATCTCAGATCTGTTTGTGCGTCCGCCCTTTGGGTCGAGGCCCCTTAAAGCTGCCCCCAGACCGCCCCCACATCCGCGTGCCCCGATTTTACCCAATAACGTCCTTCAAAAACACATATGTTCTGTGCAATGCCTTGGGCAACACAACGGATAGGAACCCGATATGATCACCCCTGTTCTGCTTTGCGGTGGGTCTGGCACACGTCTATGGCCCCTATCGCGCAAAAGCTATCCAAAGCAATTTGCCCCCCTGCTGGGTGACCAAAGCCTGTTTCAAAGCGCCGCCAGACGGTTCTGTGCCAAGGGGTTTGCCAATCCGTTGATTGTCACCGGCGACAGTTTTCGCTTTATTGTCACCGAACAGCTGGCCGCCTGTGAAATCGACCCCAATGGTATTTTGATCGAACCGGATGGGCGCAACACCGCCCCGGCCGCGATTGCCGCCGCCCTGCATCTGCACGCCCAGGACCCCGAGGCCTTGATGCTGCTCTTGCCCAGCGATCACGCGATCCCAGACGCCGCCCTCTTTCGCGATGTGGTCAATCAGGGGGCCGTGGCCGCCCAAGAGGGGCAGATTGTCACCTTTGGCATTGCCCCCACCCGGCCCGAAACCGGCTTTGGCTGGCTGGAAAGCGGTGCCGCCACCCATCCCGGCGTGACCAGGCTGACGCGCTTTATTGAAAAGCCAAATGCCGCCACCGCCCAAAAACTGCTGAAAGACCCTAACAACCTGTGGAATGCCGGGGTTTTCCTCGCCAAGGCCAGCACCCTCATCGCGGCTTTCACCCGGCATGCCCCCGATATCCTGAAAACCGTGCAACCCGCCATGACCGCTGCGAAACGCGATCTGGGGTTTTGCCGCATTGATCCTGATCTCTGGGCCAAGGTGCCCGAAGAATCCATTGATTACGCCATCATGGAAAAAGCCGATAACGTCAGCATCGCCCGCTTTGACGGGGCCTGGTCTGATCTGGGCAGCTGGGAGGCGGTTTGGCAGGAGACGCCCCAAGATGAGGCAGGCAATGCCACAGCCGGCAATGCCACGGCCATCAACTGTGAAAATGCCCTGCTGCGCTCGGAAAATGAGGCCATCGAACTGGTGGGCATCGGTCTGAAAAACATCGTGGCCATTGCCATGCCCGACGCGGTTCTGGTCGCGGATCTGACCGAATCCCAAAACGTGAAAAAAGCCGTGCAGCTTTTGAAAGACAAAGGGGCCAAACAGGCGGTGCAATTGCCCGTGGACCACCGCCCCTGGGGTTGGTTTGAAAGCCTGGTGATCGGCGGACGGTTCCAAGTGAAACGCATCCATGTGCATCCGGGCGGATCCCTCTCCTTGCAAAGCCACCAACATCGGTCTGAACATTGGATTGTGGTCGAAGGCACCGCCAAGGTCACCGTGGATGACACGGTCAAACTCGTGACTGAAAACCAATCGGTCTATATTCCATTGGGCGCCACGCATCGCATGGAAAACACCGGCAAAGTGCCCATGGTCTTGATCGAAGTACAAACCGGCTCTTATCTGGGCGAAGACGATATTATACGCTATGACGATGTCTACGCCAGAGCGTGATAGATCAGAGACCAAACAGAGACTATTTCGGCCTAAAACCTGCAAAGAGACAGCATAGTATGCCCCCCAAATTTGGCACCAGCGGCCTGCGTGGCTTGGTCACCGAGCTCACCTCTGAGCTGGTCAGCTCCTATACGACCTCTTTTATGCGCAGCTGCGCCACAAAGGGCGTGGTGCATGTGGGCTGGGATCTGCGCCCCTCTTCACCGCAGATCGCCCAGGCGGTGATCACAGCGGTTCAGGCGCAGGGGGCAAAGGTGAAAGTCGCCGGTGCCGTGCCTACCCCGGCGCTCGCCTTGGCCGCCAGCCAAGCCCAGCAAGGCGCCATTATGATCACCGGCAGCCATATTCCAGCCGATCGCAACGGGCTGAAATTCTACACCACCCAGGGCGAGATCAGCAAAACCGACGAGGCGGCCATTCTGGCCGGTTTGGTCCCGGCCACTTCAGCCCCGACTCTCCCGGACATCCCCATCAATGCAGATCCTGCCGCCATACAGGCCTATAGTGACCGCTATGTCACAGGCTTTGGCCCCCAAGCCCTGACCGGGCTGACCATAGGTCTCTATCAGCACAGCTCGGTGGCGCGCGACGTGATGGTGGATATCATCACCGCCCTAGGCGGCACAGCAATTGCCCTGGGGCGCACCGATACTTTCACCCCGGTTGATACCGAAGCCGTAGACCCAGAGGCCCGCGCGCAATTTCAGAGCTGGTGCCAAGACCATGCGCTGGATGCGTTGATTTCCACCGATGGCGACGCAGATCGCCCGATGGTCACCGACCACAGCGGCCAGATTGTTGTCGGCGATGTTCTGGGCGCGCTGACCGCCAAAGCCTTGGGGGCAGAGGTGCTTTGCACGCCAATTTCCTCTAATACGATGATCACCCGGATGCCCGAGTTCCGCGATATTCACCTGACCCGCATCGGATCGCCTTATGTGATCGCCGCAATGCAAGCGGCGCAGACCAAAGACCCCGCCGCCAAGGTGGTGGGTTATGAGGCCAATGGCGGCTTTCTGCTGGGGTTTTCAGCCCAAGGCCCCGCGGGCCCGCTGGCCCCGCTGATGACCCGCGATTGCCTGCTGCCGATCCTGTGCAGCCTGCATCTGGTCCAAAGCACAGGCCGGGCTTTGGCCGAGAGTGTCGCGGCCCTGCCCCAACGCTTTACCGCCGCCAACCGCCTGACCGAGATCCCCACCGCAGCCTCCGCCAAATTCCTGCATAATCTCACCACCGACAGCGCCGCCCGCGCCGCGTTTTTTGACACGCAAAGTGCCGAAACAGAGACTGATTTGACCGATGGGCTGCGGGTGACGTTTGAAAACGGCGACGTGGTGCACCTGCGCCCCTCTGGCAATGCCCCAGAATTACGTTGTTACGCCGAAGCGGACAACCGCGATCGGGCTGAGGCATTGGTCACAAACCACTTGCAGCGGCTTAGGGGCAAAATAAGGCTCTAACTCGCCTTAATCAGGTGTATCTTCAAACCCACTCCGACCGATGCTTTCATAGGCAACAAAGCCCGCACGGCGGGCGTCTTTGACCGAATAGATATTGCGCATATCCGCCAGCTTGGGCGTGGCCATGCGTTTGGCAAGGCGTTTCAGATCCAGCGCGCGGTACTCATTCCATTCGGTTAAGATCACAATCAGATCGGCATTTTGGGCCGCCTTATAAGCCCCCTCAACCCAATTCACACCCGGCAAAAGCGCCTCGCCTTCGTGCTGGCCTTGCGGATCGGTGACGCGCACCTTGGCCCCGCCGCCCACAAGGGCCGGGATGATGGTCAGGGCAGGGGCATCCCGCATGTCATCGGTGCCGGGTTTAAACGTCACCCCCAGAATGGCGATGGTTTTGCCATTAAAGGACCCATCACACATATCCAGCAAACGGTCGATCAGCCGACGTTTCATTTCCTCATTCACCTTGATCACGGTTTCGGTGATCTGCATCGGCATCGCGTGTTCTTGGCCGATCCGCGCCAGTGCCTTGGTGTCTTTGGGAAAGCAGGATCCGCCATAACCGGGGCCCGCGTGCAGGAATTTATTGCCGATACGCCCATCCAGCCCCATGCCGTGGCTGACCTGTTTGATATCGGCCCCCACCCGTTCACACAGCGCGGCCATTTCATTGATAAAGGTGATCTTTGTGGCCAGAAACGCATTGGCGGCATATTTGATCATCTCAGCGCTTTCCAGATCGGTGATCACCACCGGAAATTCGCGCAAATACAGCGGGCGGTAAATGTCGCGCATGACGTCTGCGGCGCGGTCGTTCTGCACACCAACGACAACCCGGTCGGGTTTCATGAAATCATCAATCGCAGCCCCCTCGCGCAGGAATTCCGGGTTTGAGGCCACGTCGAAATCCAGATCGGGGTTGGCCTTTTTCACGGTCTGTTTCACCTGCCGATTGGTGCCCACAGGCACGGTGGATTTGGTCACGATCACCACGTAATCGCGCGCCAGTTCCGCCACCTCGGCCGCCGCGGCCATCACATAGGTCAGATCCGCATGGCCATCGCCGCGCCGCGTCGGTGTGCCCACAGCGATAAACACCGCCTCGGCCCCGCCTATGGCCAAAGCCAAATCCTGGGTAAAGGTCAGCCGGCCCGCCGCCACGTTTTTGGCCATTAGGGCTTGCAGTCCCGGTTCATAGATCGGCACCTCGCCTTGGGTCAGGCGCGATATTTTATCGGGGTCTTTGTCGACACAGACCACATCATGGCCAAAGTCTGAAAAACAGACGCCAGACACCAGGCCAACATAGCCCGTACCGATCATTGCAATTTTCATAGCTGCGCTGCCCTTTTTGTCCCCGTTTGTGCGGGGCAAAAGGGGCGGCTGTCAAGGCAAGCGGTCAGTCTTTCAGCAGACCCAGCAGATAGGCCCCATAAGGGTTTTTAGAAAATGTCTTGGCGCGGTCACGCAAGGCATCGTCACTAATCCAGCCCATTTCATAAGCAATTTCTTCGGGGCTGCCGACCTGAAGCCCCTGACGTTCTGACAAGGTGCGCACGAAATTGCCCGCATCCAACAGGCTGGCGTGGGTGCCGGTATCGAGCCAAGCAAAGCCACGGCCCATTTGCTGCACATTCAACTGGCCATCTGCCAGATAGCTTTCCAGCAGGCTGGTGATTTCCAATTCACCCCGTTCTGACGGCTGCACCTTTTTGGCGCGTTCAGGCGCGGTGCCATCCAGAAAATACAGGCCGGTGACCGCAAAGGGCGAGGGGGGCACGGCGGGCTTTTCAATGATCGCCTTTACGGTGCCATCGGAGGCAAAATCCACCACACCATAACGTTCAGGGTCTGCCACACGATAGCCAAAGACCGTGCCGCCTGCGGTTTGCGCATCCGCCGCTGCCAGATGATCAGGCAAGCCATGGCCGAAAAAGATATTATCCCCCAGCACCATGGCCGACGGTGCGCCATCCAGGAAGTCCTCGGCCAAAATATAGGCCTGTGCCAACCCATCGGGGCTGGGCTGCTGGATATAGGTCAGGCTCAGGCCCCATTGACTGCCATCACCCAGGGTGCGCTGGAATTGCTCTTGATCTTGCGGCGTTGTGATCACAGCGATCTCGCGGATGCCAGACAGCATCAGAACCGACAACGGATAATAGATCATCGGCTTGTCATAGATCGGCAGCAACTGTTTTGAAACGCCGATGGTGATTGGATACAGCCGCGTGCCAGAGCCGCCAGCCAGAATAATACCTTTGCGTTGTGTCATGGGTTTAAGTCCTTAATCACATCGGCCAAAGCGGCCTGCCAATCGGGTTGTGAAATCTTAAAGTCCGCCTCTAATCTGCGGCAATCCAGCCGCGAATTCAAAGGGCGCGGGGCGGGCGTTGGATAGTCGCTGCTGGGAATGCCTGTGACTTTGATGTCTTTGCCTGCCCGTGCAAATGTTTCGCGCGCGAAACATTTCCAACTTGTGGCTGGGGCACCTGCATAGTGATAAATCCCCCCACCCAGCCCTAATTCAGGATCAGCCCGCATGGCTGTCGCCATGGTGATCAAGGTCGCTGCGATGTCCTTGGCTGCCGTTGGTCCACCAATTTGATCGTCAACCACATTTAACGCATCGCGCGTTTCCGCCAAGCGCAGC